>JAWVYG010000475.1:0-3517 GCA_033722815.1 Halioglobus sp. | reverse complement strand
GGCTGACGCTGCCTGGCAGGTCGAGGGCGCCGCGGGCCAGCACCGCGCGCCGCGCCCCGGGCAGTGCGGGGTCTATCCAGGGCAGCTGCAGGCCCTGTAGCCTGAAGTCGATGTCGCCGCGGCCGCTGTCCAGCGCCAGCGCTCCGGTGCTATGCAGGGCTGCCTGGTCGTTCACCTGCAGCTGCAGGCTCAGCGGCGACTCGCCCTGCAGCGGCCACGCAAGGTCATCGAGACTGGCCTGGATTGCGCTGACCTGTGTCGTCGCGGGTGCGGTGAACGCCGAGCGCCAGTTGACGCCGCTGTCGGCCAGCTCAACGCGCCCGATACTCGCGCGCCAGGGGTTTTCGCTGGTCTGTTCCGGCCCCACGGCCGGGTCCGGCGCAGCGGCGGGCGGCGGCCCTGCGAACATGTCGCGCAGGCTGATGGTGTCGCCTTCCATAAAGCCGTCGACCTGCAGCCCGCCGAGGCGCAGCAGGCCGACCCGGGCGCTGGCGCCGGCGCCGTCGACGCCGATGTCGGTGACGCTCAGTGAGGCCAGCTGCAGCCCGGTATCCGGCAGCGACGCCGCGGGCTTTGGAGCCACTGCGAGTTCGTCCACGGTGAGCACGCCCCCTTCGACCGCGTAGCTCAGGGCATCGGACCAGTCGATGCGATAACTCCCGGAGAGTCCCAGCCGGCCGCTGTCGACGCGAAAGGCTATCCACGGCGCCGCGATATCGCCCAGGTCCGGCAGGCTCAGGTCGGTCACGTCCAGTTGCCCGCGGCTGTTGGCACCGGCCACGGAGAGCTCGCCGCGCCACTGCAGGCGGCCGCCATGGGGGCCGGACAGGGCCAGGGAATAGGGCTTGCCCGCCGCGAGCACCGTTGACACCTCCGTCGCCTGCAGCTCGATGTCCTGCCACTGGCCGCGGTATGGCGTAGCGCGCGCGAGGTCCTCCAGGCGCACCGAGCGAGCGTGCAGTTTCAGCGCATTGACGGTGATGCCCGGCGCGGCGGCTTCCTGCGCCTGGCTGTCGCCGGTTTCACCGCCTGGATCGGCCGGCGGCAGCAGGTCGCTGAAGTTGAAGCGCGCTTCGTCCATTCGCGCCAGGCGCAGCGCGATGTCCGTAAAGCGCACCTCGTCGAGCACGATGCCCTCGCGCCACAGGCTGGCCAGCGACAGGTTGATCGAGCTGTCGCCCAGCGCGAGGAACTCCGTGCCGTCGGGCTCGTAAAGGGCCAGGCTCTTCAGGTCGAAGCTCAGCTTGAAGGGGTTGAGAATCACCCACTGCGAGCGCAGTTCCCTGCCGTAATGATCCTGCACGTAACCGGCGGGCAACAGGTTCAGGAGGGGCGTGGCGATGAGCAGGGCCAACGCCAGGTAGAGGGCGTAAAGCGCCAGCAGGGCGCGCAGGAGAAATCGCAAGGTCATGGTCCGGGTACGATGGGGAAGAAAGTATGGATTACAGGCGCGCTCCGTGCCAGTGCGCGGTGCCCCCGGTTTGTCGCTGTTCGCGCCTACAGTCCGGTGTCCTGGACATCACAACCCCTTGCGGTAGCTGTAGGGCGTAACGCCGGTCCAGCCCTTGAAAGCCCGGATGAAGGCGCTGGACTCGGAGAAGCCCGCCCGGTGCGCAATCTCCTCGATGGACAGACCCTGCTTGCCCAGGAAGTGCAGCGCGGTGTCGCGGCGTACCTGGTTCTTGATGTCCTTGAAGGTCGTGCCCTCCGCCGACAAGCGGCGCCTCAGGGTCTGTGGGTGGATGTCCAGGTCGGTGGCGATATCGTTTAACTCCGGCATGTCCAGCAGCTTGCGCCCCACGATGTGGCGCACCCGGGTGGTCCAGCTGTTCACCGCGTAGTTCTGCGTCAGCAGGATCAATACCGGGTGGCGCAGGAAGTGGCGCAGGGAGGCTTCATTCTGCGTGACCTGCTTGTCCAGCAGCGCGCGGGACATAACGAGCTGCGTGTGTTCCTGTTCGAACTCGACCGGGTTGGCGAGGAACATGTGCCGGTAGTCCTGCGCCTGCGCCTCGGCGGCAAAGGCGAGCTGCACGACCTGCAGCGGCAGGTGTTCCTGCACCAGCCAGCTGGCGAAGCGGTGGGTATGGAACAGCATGATCTCGGCCAGGAAGGATTCCACCGGCTGCTCGGCGCTTGCGCGGCGCAGGCGCACACAGGCGGTGTCCTCCTGCAGTTCCAGCACCGGTTCGGCGCCGAACTCGAACAGCTGGTAAAAGCGGCAGTAGCGGTGCAGCGCCTGCCCCAGGTTGTCGCTGCCGATGACCGCGTGGCACATCATGGCCCAGCAACCGATCGGCATCCGCCGGGAGGCGTAGCCCAGCGCCTCGTCCTGCATGGCCAGCATGGTACTGACCTGCAGGTCGGCGTAGCGTTCGATGGACAGCCGCGCGTTGTCCTCCTTCAGCAGTCGCGGCGGTATGCGGTTGTCGCGCAGCAGGCGGGTCGGGTCCAGCCCGTGGGCCACGGCGTGCCGCAGGGTGGCGCGCACGAAGTGAACCGAGATCGACAGGTCACGCATGTAGCGCTAGGCCCTGCCCGCGGGGGAGGTCAGGTGCACCGGCCGGCTCTCCACGGAGGAAACCCGGTTGCTGCCGCTGCGCTTGGCCAGGTACATGGCGCGGTCCGCGTCCTGGGACAGCTTGTCCAGGCCTTCGTCGCCGACGATCGTGGCCACGCCGAGGCTGGCGGTTACCGGTATGCGGTGGTTGTCGATCAGGAGCGGCGTCCGGGCAATGGTCTGGCAGATGCGCTCGGCCAGGCCGCGGGCGCTGCCCAAGTCCGTCTGTGGCAGCACCAGCAGGAACTCCTCGCCGCCGGTGCGTGCGACCGCGTCGCTGGAGCGGCTCATGCGTTCGAGTACGCCGGCTACGTGGCGGATGACCTGGTCGCCGACATCGTGGCCGAAATTGTCGTTGATGTCCTTGAACTGGTCGATGTCCACCATGATCGCGGCCGTCGGCAGCTGCTGCCGCGCCGCCTGCGCCAGGGTGACCTGCAGCGCGCTCTCCAGGCCGCGGCGGTTGAGCAGGCGCGTGAGGGGATCCCGGGTGGCGAGGTGGGACAGGTGTTGCTGGTACTCGATCACCACGCTGGCGAGGAAACCGATCGCGACCAGCACGTAGGCCGAGCTGTGGGCGCCGAAGGCGATCGTCTGCGCCGACGGGTAATCGCCGTTGACCAGCGCCTGGTACAGGGCAACGGGAATGCCCACGGTCATCAGCAGGGCGGCGAAGGCGGTGATCGCGTCGCCGGCATTGGCCTTGCGGTGCGCGCGCACGGCGGTGATCAGGCCGGTGCAGGTGAAGAGCAGGCAGGCGGCAGTGGTCTGGACCACGAACATGCGCTGCGCCGACAGGAAGAAGACCGCCATCGCCGCGGCCAGGCAAAGCACGCCCAGGATGACGCGGCCGCGTTTCGCGCCGGCGCGCTCGCCGGCGGCCAGGAACAGGATGAAGCTGTTGAGGATGGCCGCCACCGAGGGCACATCGACGGTCATCGGGATCTCGGCGACCTG
>JAWVYG010000474.1:0-3519 GCA_033722815.1 Halioglobus sp. | reverse complement strand
TGGAGCGAGCCGGGATGCCGGACCACACCGTTCGAAAAATTGCGACCAAAATAGCAATTTTGACTCGGAGTCGCGCACGACCCGCAGCGCAGCGTAGGCACCCCGCAGGGGTCATTGCAGCCAAAAGGCTCCAATCATCAATCCAGTACAGCCTGGCGCATGAGCCCGATCCAAATAAATACGCAATGTCACCCAGCGGGTGTGCACTCGATGCGCAGCGTGGGCAGTGCAGTTTCCAGGGGGTAGAACCGCGCCAGTCCCGGGGGCAGTGGCCTGGCTAACAGCCGGGACACGCGCCCGTGGTGAACTGGCGATCCTCACCGTAGTGAACGCCGTCCCTTTCCACCACGCGCAGGCGGAAATGGTACTCCGTGTTGCAGGTCAGGCCGGTAATCACCTTGCTTACCGCAACCATGCCCGGCTCCGGCCCCTCCTGTCCGTAGACGACACTGTTGCCGTAAGCCGTGGTCTCGCCCCATTCGAAGTACGCCGTGGCGGTTGCGCCATTGGGATCCAGGGTGCCGTTCAGGGTGGCGCCCGTCGCCGTGATATTTGTCGCATCTTCCGTTGCGAAGATCGGCGGGGGAGCCTTGATCTGCACCTCGACACCGGTCGAACAGTCGTTGGATGTATCTAGCTCATTGGCGACATCCTCAACGCAGGCTCCGATATAGCGGGCGCCGTAGGGCTCGTATTGCGGCGCCTGCAGCGTGGTGTTGCCCGACCGCTGGCTCCCGGCCGCCAGCGGGGCAAAACTGGTGCTGCTGCCGATGGGGTTCAGCTTTGCAGTGTTGGGGCTTGTGGAGATGTAGTAATAAATATTGCCCGCGGTAGACGCATAGTCACCGTCGTTGCGCACGATGGTGTACGCCGTGAAGACCTCGTTAAGCGCAAGCGTCGTCTTGCTCAGCGCAAAAAACGGAAACGTCAGGTCTGACGACGGCGGGATGACCTCGATCGGATAGTAGGCCACGTTGTTGGCGTTGGTGACCTCCGCAATCTGGTTTTCATGATCGATGTAGGCACCGAGGAAATAGCTGCCCGGCGCGGTACCGGCCGGGATGGTGACCGAGATGGCGGTCTCGAGCGGGAAACCTCTGCCGATACTGATGGCGTTAGTTTTCAGCAGGGTGTCCAACGTGCTGATGGAGCTGTTGGTGGAGAGGTAATAGCCAATGGCCGGCAGTTCTGAGTTTTTCTCTCCGTTGTTCTCCAGCGTGAGTTCCATCTGCACCGTTTCGCCGGCCACGACCTGGTAAACGTCCTGCTCGTCGAAGCTGCCGACGACCGGTACTGCCATGCTGGCCTGGGTGATCTCACCCGCCATGTGACGGCTGTACCCGCCGCCGTCCGGGCCCTGGTAGCGGAACACCGTGATGCCCACATCCCGGTTGCTGTCGTTGCTGGACTTCTTGCCGTGTTTATCGATCAGCCCGTCGGACATGTCCTCACCGGGGCCGTAATAGGCGGCGGTGCCGTTGCGCGTCACGTGGGTCCAGTCATGGCCCATCATGTTGTAGATGTTGTCGGAATGGGCGAGCCCCAGGCAGTGACCGGCCTCGTGTACGGCAACGCCCGTCATATTGCGCCCGGTGCCGGGCGGTATGTAAGGCTCGTGCTGGGACGTGTCGGTCGTCACCCAGGTGAGGTTGCCGAAACGCATATCCACCTCGACCACGTTGCAGGTGTTGGTGGTCACCCAGCTGCGGCAATCAGCAGTGGGGATGTCGTCGCGATAGATTTCGTTTTCCCCGTTGTCGCCCTCGTGATCGTTATCGAAGTTGTTGATGGCCGTGATGGAGGTATCGGACACCTGCGTGGCGCGCTGCAAACCGCGGGATATGGCCGCTTTTTCCGCGGTGGTCAGGTCATCCGCGAAGTTCATGGTGATATGCCCCGGGAAAATCAGGTCGCCGCCCAGTGAGCAGGAGAAGTAGTTGTAGGCGTTCACGTGGCCTGTGAAGACGACGAGTGCCAGCGGGGGGGCGATGCGCAGGAAGGACATCATGGCTGCACCCTCCCCGCGCCCTGCAGGGCGCTGAGGATATCGCCCACGCTTGACCCCAGGTTGCCTTGTGCCTGCGCCGCGCGGCGCGCAGATGTGGCCGCAGCGCCCGGGACGCCATCGGGGTTCTCCGTGTCATCGCCAAACTGCTTGTACAGTGCTGTCGTGCCGAAGGGCACGGTACGAAAACGCGCGTCTGCACTGCGGCCCCTCGTAAGCCGGAGGCCAGCCCGGGAACCGGGCGGACCCTGCTCCACCACCACGCCGCGGCCGTTGGCGTTGTAGGTGAGACCGTCAAGGATACGGAAGCGCTCGCGCACCATGTGTATGCCCGTCGCTGCGTCGAAGGCGACGAAGAGCACCTCCTCCTCGCCGGTCGCAAAATACTCCGACGTCGAAACCAGCAATACCTTCTGCGCGTCGTACCTGTCGGGGCCTCCCTCCTGCACTAGGGTAAAGAAGCCGCCATCGGCTTCGCCCTTCACCAGTTCGCTGATGGCGAAGGTGGTATGGGTGAAGGGAATATTGTTGCCCCGGTAGTGCACCTGCTGCGAGTGCACAGTGCCGTGAAAGATAAGGTCCGCTTCCTCGCCCAGGCGCTCCAGCGCGGTGCGTTCGTCTCGCGGCCTGATGGTGTCGCTCCAGCGGGCAGCTTCCCGGGCGGCATCTTCCGCTGTAAAGGCCGCGTCTACCTGCTCGGGCGTCAGCTCGGAGGCCTCACCCGATGCCTGTGCGAATCCGGCAATGCATGGTGCCAGGCAGGCGATGAAGATAACGACATTGCGAAAAAGGTGCATAGTGTTGGCTCCCAGTGACGCGCACTTCGGCGCCGGTAGCCACACGCGGGAAACGCGTTCGGTGGCTGGGCGCGGCGCTCGTAATCCAAGAAATATAGTAGCTGTAATGGGGGAATTGGAAATAGTGACTTGTACTCATACCTCGGGGCGGACTGCCGTCTTGTTGAGCATGACAGGCCGCGGCTTCAAGTCACAAACTCCTGCTGCTTGATCTCAGCCAACTGATCCCTGAGCGTCGCCGCCTGTTCAAACTCAGGATTTTTCGCATGCTCATGCATCTGCGCCTCGGACTCCTTCAGCTGGCGTGACAGAGCCGCGGGCGTGAGATTTGGACTTCTCCCGTTATATGGAGATTTCCAGCCTGTTTTTAATGTCGATACTGAACACACGTTTCAGGCGCTGTTACCACGCGCCTGGCCCCAGGTCATACCCGATACAGCGGGGCAGGCTCTGGGGGCATGGCGCTCGGCGGGTGTGTGGACTCGTGTGTTGGAGATGGACTTGATGCCTTTCCCGCTCCCGGCTGGAGTGATTAGTCCACGCCAGCGGTGATTTGGCCGATGGCCGCCCCGAGCCAGGAAGCCGTGGTATCGCGTGAGGTTGACCCTCGGTTTGGGGACTAGAGCGGCCAGGCGGGCAACGAAATCCAACGACGGATGGCTGCCCCGATCGAAGGCCACCTGCGTCTCCCCATCCCGGTAGGGCTTTTTCAGGGTA
>JAWVYG010000473.1:0-3520 GCA_033722815.1 Halioglobus sp. | reverse complement strand
GGTCGGCGACCTGCTCGACGGCATCCTGTCGATCCTGGTGTTTGCCGTGATCACCGTCGTCGTCACCGCGCTGTTGCTGTTCTTTTAGTCCTACAGCGAGAAGGCCACGGCGGTCGCGCTGCTCTGTTCCATCACCGCGGTGATCTGGCAGCTGGGCCTGCTCAGCTTCCTCGGTTACGGACTCAACGCCTATTCCATACTCGTGCCGTTCCTCGTGTTCGCCATCGGTATCAGCCACGGCGTGCAGGTGGTCAACGGCATCGCGGTGCGCACAGAGGGCAACGGCGACAGCCTCAAGGCGGCCCGCCTGGCCTTCCGCAGCCTGTATATTCCCGGCGTTACCGCGCTGGTGTCCGATGCCGCCGGCTTCATTACCATGTGGCTTATTCCCATCGAGGTGATTCGCGACCTCGGCATCACCGCGAGTATCGGTGTCGCCGTGGTCATCCTCACCAACCTGGTCCTGCTGCCCATCGTGATGTCTTTCGTCACGCTGACTGACCGCAGTGTGGCGCGCATGCGCGCCGCGCCGGAGCTGCGCCGCCCGCACTGGGAGTTCCTGTCGCGCGGCGCGACGCGCCCGGGCGCGCGGGTGGTGATCGTCCTCGCGGCGGCGCTGGCGCTGTTCGGCCTGTATTTCTCCCAGGATGTGCAGATCGGCGACCTGGATGCCGGCGCGCCGGAGCTGCACCCGGATTCGCGCTACAACCTCGACAGCAAGTACATCAACGAACACTACGGCACCAGCTCGGACATCCTGGTCGTCATGGTCGAGACCGAGCCCGAGCGCTGTTCCGACTACGCCAACATGGTGCTGATCGACGAGTTCCTGTGGCGCCTGCAGAATGTCCCTGGCGTGGAGTTCGCCATGGCGTCGCCGACCGTGTCGCGCCTGGTGCTCAGCGGATACAACGAGGGCAGCCTGAAGTGGGCGACCATCACGCGCAACCAGCGCGCCCTGAACTCCACGTTCAGCCAGGTGCCGGAACAGCTGATGAACACCGAGTGCAGCCTGTCGCCGGTGATCGCCTTCCTGGCGGATCACAAGGCGGGGACCCTGAAGCGGGTGCTGGCCGCGGTCGAGGCGTTCGCGGCGGACAACGACAGCGACGCCATTCGTTTCGTGCCCGCCGCGGGCAGCGCGGGCATCGAGGCGGCCACCAACCAGGAGATCGAGCGCTCGCGCCTGAAGATGCTGTACCTGGTGTACTCGGTCGTCGCGCTGCTGGTCTATATCAGCTTCGGTTCGCTGCGCGCCGTGGTGTGCATCCTCACGCCCCTGGCGCTGACCTCGGTGCTGTGCCAGGCGCTGATGAGCTTCCTCGGCATCGGGGTGAAGGTGGCGACCCTGCCCGTGATCGCGCTGGGTGTGGGCGTCGGCGTCGACTACGGCATCTACGTGTTCGCGCGCCTGCGCCACTTCCTCTCCGAGGGGCTATCGCTGCACGAGTCCTATCGCAGCACCCTGTACTCCACCGGCAAGGCGGTGGCCTTCACCGGCGTGACCCTGGCGATCGGCGTGGCCACCTGGGTGTTCTCGCCCATCAAGTTCCAGGCGGACATGGGCAAGCTGCTCACCTTTATGTTCCTGTTCAACATGGTCGGTGCACTGACCCTCCTGCCGGCGCTGGCCAGCTACCTGCTTTCCAATGAGGCGAAAAAATGAAGAAACGGTTGTTCGCGCTGTCGCTCCTGGCAGCATCAATGCCCGCGGCGGCACTGCAGTTCGAGTTTGATAACGGGCTGGTGATGTCGGTGGATTCCACCGTCACCTGGGGCGCCCAGTGGCGGGTGCAGGATCGCGACGACGATCTCACCGGTCGCGCGCTGATGGCCGCGGTGATCGACGACCCGTTCCTGCCGCTGACCGACCTCGACTACGTGCAGGCCGAGACCGTCAAGCTCAACGGCGATGACGGTAATCACAACTTCGATACCGGGCTGATCTCCAACCGGGTCACCTTCCTGGTGGACGTGGACGCCACCTGGGAAAACTACGGCGCCTTCCTGCGCGGCCGGGCGTTCTACGACCAGGTGTACCGCGACGACGACACCGACCTCGATGATGACGTCTACCAGGGCTACAACAGCGGCGCGATCTACGGCGGCGACGCGTCGCCGGGCGAGTTCCCGCGGCGCACCCGCGACATGCATGGCAACCGCTTCGAACTGCTGGATGCCTTTGTCTACGGTACCTGGGAGATCCCGGGCGACCGCCTGCTCGACCTGCGCGTGGGGCGCCAGTTGATCAACTGGGGCGAGGCGGTGTTCTACCAGGGGGTCAACAGCATCCAGAACCGCGTCGACGCCCAGGCCGCCAACACCCCCGGCGTCGAGGTCAAGGAGATCCTGCTGCCCACCGGGTCCATCTACCTGCAGGTGGACGTGGTGCCGAACCTGACCATGGAGGCCTACTACCAGTTCGAGTGGATCAAGAACGACCTGAACGGTGTCGGCAGCTATTTCTCCACAACCGACCAGGTGGGGCCTGGCGCCTACTCCTTTATTATACCCACGCCCAACCTCGGCCCCGGCAACCCGATCGGCGGCAACGAGTTCAACCTGCGCGGTGTGCCGCGGATGGAGGACGAGGAGGCTTCGGACAGCGGGCAGTGGGGGCTGGCCTTCCACTTTGTCACCCAGGGCGGCTCGGATATCGGCGTCTACCACGTCGTCGGGCACGACAAGAAGCCGTCCTTCGTACTCGACTACATTGACGTGGCGGGCTCACCCGTGCCGGTGCCCATCGACTATCGCCTGCGTTACTACGAGGATATCAAGGGTACCGCGGCCAGTATCACCACGGTGGTGGGCGACACCAATGTCACGGGCGAGCTGTCCTTCCTCGACGGTACGCCCATGGTCAACGCCGCCGGCGACCCCCAGCGCGAGAACCTGGCGAAGGTGCAGGTCGGCGGCACGCACCTGTTCGGCCCCAACCGCTTCTGGGACGACGCGGTGCTGACCTTCGAGACCTACTACGCCACGGTCACCAGCGCGAACCAGGAGGAACTGAACGCGGATGACAGCGCCTTCGGCTACTCCGTGCTGGCCGAGCCGACCCTGAGGAACGTGATGCAGGGCTGGGATCTCGTGCTGCCCATCTACTTCAAGCACGACGTCGACGGGCTGGTGCGGGAGCTGCAGGCCTTCGAGGAGGCCAAGGTGCTGAGTCTCGGCCTGCGGGGGATCTACCTGAGCAATTTCACCGCGCAGTTCAACTGGGCGATCTACATGGGCGGCGGTACCGACAACCTGATACGCGACCGCGACAATATTTCGGTTACACTGAAATACAATTTCTGACGGAGGAAGCCACCTTGAACAACAACGCACTGTATGCGCTCGTCTTCACGCTGGCGCTGGCGCCGCTGCAGCAGGCGGCCGCGAAGGTGAGCCCCGAGGAGGCCGCGGAACTCGGCAAGTCCCTTACGCCGATAGGTGCCGACCCGAAGGCCAATGCCGACGGCTCGATCCCCGCCTACACCGGCAGCATGCTGGGTCTGCCCGAGGGGCTGGC
>JAWVYG010000472.1:0-3527 GCA_033722815.1 Halioglobus sp. | reverse complement strand
GCCGGTAGTGGCGTGGCTCTGCATGTGGATGGGGATCGCACAGGCCGACTTGAGGCGGCTGACCAGCTCAAAGCCCGCGTAGGGCGTCAGCAGCCCGGCCATGTCCTTGATGGCGATGGAGTCGGCGCCCATGTCCTCGATACGCCTGCCCATGTCGACCCACAGGTCCATGTTATGCACCGGGCTCAGGGTGTAGGACAGCGTGCCCTGGGCGTGCTTGCCGACCTCCTTCACCGCCTTCAGGGCCATCTCCAGGTTGCGCATATCGTTCATGGCATCGAACACGCGGAACACGTCGACGCCGTTTACCGCCGCGCGCTCGACAAACTTCGCCACCACGTCGTCGGCGTAGTGCCGGTAGCCGAGAATGTTCTGGCCGCGAAACAGCATCTGTTGCGGCGTGTTGGGCATGGCCTTCTTCAGCTCGCGGATACGCTCCCAGGGATCCTCGCCCAGGTAGCGGATACAGGCGTCGAATGTGGCGCCGCCCCAGCTCTCCAGCGACCAGAAGCCCACGGCGTCGAGCTTCGGCGCGATGGGCAGCATGTCCTCCAGGCGCAGGCGCGTGGCGAACAGGGACTGGTGCGCGTCGCGCAGCACGACGTCGGTGATCCCCAGTGGCTGGCGGTTTCCTTCCATGAACTTGCTACCTCCGATCAGGGTGTATGTGCCAGGTGCGCTATTTGTGATCTTCGCGATAGCGGCGGATCGCGGCGCTGATCACCGCCACCAGGTGCGCATCGTCAGCCGCCCGTGGCGCCTGCGACGCGGCCGGCGCGGCCGCGGGCGCCGGCATGAACCGCCCCAGGCACCAGGACATGAACGAGGTGGCGAACACCAGCGCGGTCAGGAACACGAGCACGGTGCCCATGCCGTAGATCATCAACTCGATGCCCTGTGCGACGATATCCCCGGTCATCGTTGCCTTCCCCGCTGAAATTCTGCAATAGTCTGTAAGCTGTCCCGTAGTGCGTATGATAGTGCAGAACCGTACCGGACAGTTAGCGCCCGGCGCGATTTATGACCCGAATCAGTGCGCCGCGGGCGGCATGGCGGCCAACGCAAGGACAACGGTGTATGAGTGAACAGCGACTGGCGGGACAGCGCGTCCTGCTGACCCAGGCGGACGATTACATGGGGCCGGCCACGATCGAAGTATTCTCCGAGCACGGGGCGGACATCATTGCCGATACCGGCGACCTCACCGCACCGGGGGCCGTCGAGGGCCTCGTCGAGCGCACCGGCCACATCGACGTACTGGTGGCGAACCTCGCCGCACCCGCCGGCAATTCGAAGGCGGTGGATATGGACGACGAGGGCTGGCACCGCATGTTCGACGTCATGGTCCATCCGCTGCACCGGCTGTGCCGCGCGGTGCTGCCACAGATGTACGAACGCGGGCGCGGCAAGGTGGTCGTTTACGGCAGCGCCACGGGGCTGAAACCGAAGAGCACCGTATCGGCCTACAGCGCGGCGCGCTCCGCCCAGGTGGGCTACGTCAGGGCCGTCGGGCAGGAGGCGGCGCGGCACAATGTACAGGTCAACCTGATCGCGCAGAACTTCGTGGAGAATCCCGTCTACTACCCGCCGGATTTCATCGGCACCCAGGCATATCACAAGATGATGAAGCAGGTGCCCCTGGGCAGGCTCGCCACCGGCCGCGAGGACGCGCTGTTCGCCCTCTTCCTGGCCTCCGGCGAGAGCGATTTCTTCGTCGGCCAGGCCATACCCTTCGCCGGCGGCTGGCTGCAATAGGCCCACGCGCGTGCCCGGCACGGCGAATTATGCACAATGTACATGGGCCGGCGATCGTTGGATAATGGCTGGCTACCCGACAAAGCCCCGGCACACCGGGACCAGAACCTGACATGAGCAGTACGAGTCGACATATACAACTGATGGACACCACCCTGCGCGACGGCGAGCAGACCCAGGGGGTGTCTTTCGCGCCGGCGGAGAAGGTCAACCTGGCCAAGGCCCTGCTGGAACTGCTGCGCGTCGATCGCATCGAAGTGGCCTCCGCGCGCGTTTCCAGCGGTGAGAAAGAGGCGGTGGCCAGCATCAACCAGTGGGCGAAAGAGCATGGCTACGGCGACCGTATCGAGGTGCTGGGTTTTGTCGACCACACGCTCAGCGTCGACTGGATCAGGGAGACCGGCGGCAGCGTCATCAACCTGCTCACCAAGGGCAGCGAGAAGCACTGCCGCGAGCAGCTCGGCAAGGACCTGGACCAGCACGTCAGCGAAATCCTGCAGACGGTCGCCTACGCCCGGGAGCAGGGCCTGACGGTCAACGCCTACCTCGAGGACTGGTCCAACGGCTACCGCGACAGCCGCGATTACGTCTACGGCATGATGGACCAGCTCAAGGACTGCGGCATCGATCACTTCATGCTGCCGGACACGCTGGGCGTGATGTCGCCGTCCGAGGTGTTCGAGAGCCTCAGCGACATGTGCAGCCGCTACCCGCAGCAGCGCTTCGATTTCCACCCGCACAACGACTACGGCCTGGGCACCGCCAATGTCATGGAGGCGGTTCGCGCCGGCGTCAGCTCGGTGCACTGCACGGTGAACTGCCTGGGCGAGCGCGCGGGCAACGCCTCGCTGGCGGAAATCGCGGTCGCCCTGCGCGACATCATGGGCATGGAACTCTCCATCGACGAGACCTACCTGGTACAGCTGAGCAGTATGGTGGAGACCTTCTCCGGCAAGCGCGTCCCGGCTAACGCACCCATCATCGGCGCCGACGTCTTTACCCAGACCGCCGGCATCCACGCCGACGGCGACCAGAAAGGCGGCCTCTACGAGACGCGCCTCAGCCCCGAGCGCTTCGCGCGCTCGCGCAGCTACGCGCTGGGCAAGATGAGCGGCAAGGCGTCCCTCGCGAAGAACCTGGAGGCGCTGGGCCTGGACCTGTCGCCGGAGAACCAGCAGAAAGTGCTCGAGCGCATCGTGAAGCTGGGCGACTCGAAAGAACTGATCACCGCCGACGACCTGCCCTTCATCATCGCGGAGGTGCTGGAGAGCAAGCACTACCACCACATCCGGCTGCTCAACTGCTCGATCACCAGCGGCCTGGACCTGAAGTCCACGGCCAGCATCCGCCTGGACATCGAGGGCGAGATCGAACACGCCTCGGGCAGCGGCAACGGCGGCTTCGATGCCTTCATCGACGCCGTCAACAAGGTCCTGTCACCGCGCGACTACCAGCTGCCGCGCCTGCTGGACTACGAGGTGCGCATCCCCAAGGGCGGTAACACCAACGCCCTGACCGAGTGCATCATCACCTGGGACTGCGACGGCCGCGACTACAAGACCCGCGGCGTCCACTCCAACCAGGTGTTCGCCGCCATCCTCGCCGCCCTGCGCATCATCAACCTGCAGTGGCACGAGCGCACCACCGACCAGGGCGTGCTGGCGCAGTTCCAGCGCAGTTAAGAGCCCCCCCTGCAAATTGAACTGCTCTGCCGCCCGGTTCGCTGAGATGTCGTTGGAGTGATAGGCCCTTCGACTGAAACCCTGCAGGGC
>JAWVYG010000471.1:0-3533 GCA_033722815.1 Halioglobus sp. | reverse complement strand
ACGACATCGCCACCGCGATCCAAGATGTGAACGTCACTGGCACTGAACTGGTAGACGAGATTGCCCGGCCCATGCAGCACCTCGGGGACGAGTTTGCCGTCAGCGCTACGATAGGCATTGCCATGTTCCCCGAGCACACGGCGTCTGCCGGGTCGCTGCGCCAGCTCGCCGACGCGGCCATGTATGAGGCGAAGCGCGCCGGCAAGTCGCGTTACCAGTTTTTCGACGCGCAATCCGTGGCCTGAAACAGTGATGGCAGCCTGCATTGTGAGCACGGTCGTGGAATGCACTGGCGGTGTGACGCCGGGTGCCATTCCCTGGTGAGTTATGCGATTGCCTGGACGATACCCAGCAGGATGGCGTAGCGCGTGGCCTTGCCGATCGCGGTGAGCAGGAGAAACAGGCTGAAGCGGATGCGCATGACACCCGCGATGAAGGTCAGCGCGTCGCCGCCCACCGGCAGCCACGCCAGCAACAGGGACCAGACACCGTACTTCTGGAACCAGCGCTGGGACATGTCCAGCCCCTTTTCCTTGAACGGGAACCAGCGACGGTCCTCGAAATGCAGGAGGTATCGCCCCAGGGCCCAGTTGACCGCGGAGCCAAGGGTGTTGCCCACGGAGGCCCAGGCCCACAACGCGAACGGATCGTAACCTGCGGCCAGCAACCCCGCGAACAGCACCTCGGAGTAGGCGGGGACGAGCGTGGCCGCGAGGAACGCGCTGAAGAACAGTCCGAGGTAGGCTTCCATATCGATCGGGTCAGCCTCCAGCCGGGCGCAACATGCGCCGCGAACAGGCGCGAAACACCCCGGCTACTGCTTGCTGCGCAGGCCGGCCGTGCACGGCGGGCAGTTCCGCTGCGGTACATGGCCGCGCAACCGGGCAGCGTGCCACTAATCCAGCGCCCGCCCGGCTGTTTCGCGCAACAACGCGGCGACCACCGGCAGTGCGAGCAGCGCTGAAAGCGCCATCAGCGAAAGTGCCGCCGCATGGCTGCCCAGCAGCGAGTAGAGGATGCCCTCGACGAACAATCCGGCGGCTGCCGCCACCACCGCGCAGATCGCGCGCAGCGTGGAAGCCGTCGAGCGGCAGGTGGTGGGAAACAGCTCGCCACTGACCGCCACGACGATGACCTCTACCACGAAGAAGCCGAACAGTGCGCAGATCCAGGCCAGCGGCACGACCCAGCCGGCGCTGTTGTAGAAGACCACGAACCCGGCACAGTTCAGCAACAGGCCGAACGCCAGCGTGGGCCGGCGGCCGATGGTGTCGGATACCCTGCCTGCGATCACGTTGCCGAATATCGCCATGCCGCCCGCCACCAGGAACAGGGTACTCACCTGGCCGGGTGTAAAGGCGTGGCTTTGTTGCAGGTACTTCGACATGAAATTCAGGCTGGCCACTACCTGGAACCAGAACGCCCCCACAATGAGGCCGACCGCGACGACGGCGCGGCGATGCCCGGCGAAAATCTCCCGCAGGGGCTGCATGAAGGACTGGGCCGCGGCTTCGGAGGCATTCTCCTCGTACATGCTCGATTCCGGCAGCACGCGGCGCAGCCAGGCCAGGTAGAGAATAGCCAGGCCGCCGAGCAGGTACATGCCGCGCCAGCCGCCGGGTATCCAGTCGACGTTGCCGTAGAGCAGCGCAGCCAGGCCCGAACCCAGGCCGCCCATGGCGGCCAGGAAGCCGACGCCCCAGCCGCGGTAGCGCGGCGCCAGCATTTCCAGCGCGTAGACCACCGCGAGTATCTCCTCCAGGGTGGTGAACAGGCGGGCGCAGGCCTGGAACAACATGAACTGGCCGGCGTTGGCCGCGAACGCGGTGGCGAAACAGGACAGGGAAAGCCCGGCCAATGTGACCATCAGGAGCCGCCTGCGTCCAACGCGATCGGCCACCAGTGCGAACAACAGCGCCGGGATCGCACCGAGACGCGCTGTCGCGATCATTGCGCCGAGTTTTTCCTCCGGAACCTCGAAGCTGGCCTGCACGTTCGGCAGCGCCAGCGACAGCAGCGTCATGTCGTACTGGCCGACGAAGAACGCGGCGCCGAGCATGAACAGCAGTCGGCGCTCACTGGCGGGCAGGTCTCTGGGTGTGGCGAGAAGGCGCATCGCGCGGGTCTGCTTCTCCCTGGCTCGTCGAGCCGCAGTTACAGGCAACGTCTGCCAATGTAGCGAAGAGGTGTGCCCGGCAGCAATAGCGCGCGCAGCTACGGCAACCCACCGTGGTGCGAACAGCGTTCGCCACGCGCGCTATCCCCGCGTTGGTCTGGCTGGCGCAGGGCGATTCTGCAACAAGTTTGCGTACATGGTCTATTATTAAGACAGCGCACCCCGAACGAGGGGTCGGATAACAGCATAATAGCAAGGCGCTTTGGTTGATAATGAAACTTCCCGTTGACGCTGCGTTGCAGTGTGTATGCCGCCGCCTGGCCATGCTCAGGCGTACTGTCCCCGCCAGGTTGACAGCGATCATTCCTGTCGCCGCGCTGATTGCACTGCCTTTGGCCGATAGCGTCGCGGCGCGTGAAGGCAGGCAGCTCGAGGAGATACTGGTTACCGCGCAGAAGAAGCAGGAGTCGCTGCAGAACGTACCGATCTCGATCACCGTGCTGGGCGGCGAGGAGATCGCCGCGCTGAGTGTTTTCGACTTCACGGAAACCGCGCAGCTGACGCCGGGCGTCAACCTCTTCCCCGGCGTGCAGACGGCGGCCATACGGCTGCGCGGCGTGGGGCCCGCCGCCTACGCCCTGACATCGCCGCAGAGCGTGGCGGTGTTCATCGACGATATTGCCCAGGGCTCCGTCGGCGCGGCGTTCTCCACACTGGTGGATATCGAGCGCCTGGAGCTGCTGCGCGGCCCGCAGGGTACGCTGTATGGCCAGAACGCCCCCGGGGGCGCCTACAACATCAGTACCCGCGCGCCGAATACGAACGAGTTTGAAGGCTATGTCGAGGCCAGCTACGGCCAGCAGAATTCGTCCAGCCTGGAGAGTGTCGACATACGCGGCGCCATCAATGTGCCGCTGGTCGCGGACACGCTCGCACTGCGAGTCGCGGGCGTTTACGCCGACTCGGACGGTTACCTGAAAGTGAAGAACCCGGTGAACCCCGAGAGCAGTTCGGGCGGCAAGGAGCACGAGTCCCTGCGCGCACGCCTCTTGTGGGTGATCAACGACGACATGGATGTGGTCTGGACCGCGAACCACCAGGACCTCACCGACAACGGCCTGGATTTCAACGTGGACGGCGTCGTGCCCGGCACGGGCGGCGACAACCCCGGACCACCCGTGGTCAAGGATTTTAGCGACAATGACTACTACGCGGATTTCAATTCCGAGGCGAAGACCGACCTGGTAGATGCCGCCTTCCATTTCCGCTGGGACGCGGGTGTGACGAACGTCGATGTGCTCGCCTCGTGGCAGGATTTCGAGACCTTCAACCTGGACAACCGCACGCCGTACCCCGGGTTCAACAATCGCTTCGAGATACAGCTCGACTGGGAGACGACGACGGCCGAGCTGCGCTT
>JAWVYG010000470.1:0-3540 GCA_033722815.1 Halioglobus sp. | reverse complement strand
CACCATGTAGCCCTCCAGCCCCGAGTGTTCCCCCTGGGTAACGAAACCGAAGGGGCCCATGATGTCCTGGGCGACCTGGCAGACCTCGTCCTGCATGGCTGAGCCCCAGGCCTTGTTCATGCCGGCCTCGGCCGAGGGCACGCGCTCCGCGGCGATGCAGATACACAGCCTCTCGAGCATGTTGCCGACCTCGACCCTGGCGGCCAGCCGTGCAACCTGGCGCCGTGCGACCGGGTCGTCGCGCAGCGGCCGCTCGTCGTCGAAACTGGCGTGTTTGAGATAGTCGAGCACCGTGTTGAAGCGACGGTTGTGCTGCGCTGCCGCGATGATGGCGAAGCGCTCGTAGTCCAGCGCCTGCATGAGATAGTAAAAACCCTTGTTCTGCTCCCCGACGAGGCGCTCCTTGGGCACCCGGACCTTGTCGAAGAACAGCACGTTGGTGCGCTCCGCCGTGGTGCTGCCGACACAGTACATGGGATTCATCGTGATGCCCGGGGAGTCGGTATCCACTATCAACAGGCTGATGCCCTGGTGCTTGGGGGCGTCCGGGTCTGTGCGTACCGCCATCCAGTGCCAGCGCGCGAAGTGCGCCGATGTGATGAAGATCTTGTTGCCGGTGACCTCGTAGTGGTCTCCCTTGTCGACGGCGCGGGTCTGCAGGTTGCCTATATCGGTGCCCGCATTGGGCTCGGTGTAGGTGATCGACCACTGGCCCTCGTTGCGAAAGATTTTCGGCAGGAACTCCCGCTTCATCGCCTCGGAGGCCTCGTGCAGGATGGTGTTTGCTATGGTGCCGACGTTCTTGCCGACCGTCGGCGCATTGGCGCGTTCCAGCTCCGTATTGAGTATGAATTGCGCCAGCGGGAATGGTTTGGGGGAACCGCCGTATTCCTCGGGGAAGCCCATGCCCAGCCAGCCCTTTGCCGCGAGTTTGTCGACGAACGCGACCCGGGCCGGGGTGTTGACGAACATGCTGCCGCGGACCTCGTCGGTCAGTTCCCGTGCGAGGAAATCCTGCACCTGAGTGCGAAAAGCCGCTTCCTCTTCAGTCCAGTCCAGTTGCATGGCGATGCCCTTGCTGACAGCGTTAGATGGTATCGCATGACACCTGTCTTGTGAAGAAATCCCGGGCGAGTCGCGGGCCGTTTATGCAAGCCGCCTGTCTTGAATAAAGGCGGTGCGCAACCCATACTGCCGATTGCACCACCTGCAGGGGGCAATCTTGCATGGCCAGTTCTTCCCGACCCGGCGGCGACAACGCCAGCTTTGACGCTGGCACCATTCCCGACTACGTGACGCGGCGCAACCGGGAGCGGATTCTCGAACTGGCGCAGCCCGACGACAGGGAGGTTTCCGATGTGGAGTGTAGCGAGTACCTGATCCGCCACTGGGTGGAAACTGTCGAGGACGGCAACCCGCTGTACAACGACCGGGATTACGCCCGCAGCCGCGGCTTCTCTGATATCATCGCGCAGCCGGGCATGAACATCTGTACGCTCGTGATGCCTTACCGCTGGCCCATGAAGGCCTTTCATAAAACCCGTCAGCTGCTGCACTTCGAACTGAAAGACCTGCTGGAGCAGCCAGTGGGCATCCTGGCCAACTACGAGATGTACTTTCATCGCCCGGTGGAGATCGGCGACCGCCTCAGTACTACCGGTCGACTCGTGGAGATATCTGACTACAAACGCACACGCCTCGGTGCAGGCTATTTCACCCGGCTGGAGACGAGCTACTACAACCAGCGCGATGAGCTGGTCAGCCAGGCATTTACCAACCTGTTCTCCTACGGCGGCAAGGCGCCCGAGGGTGCGCAGACGGATGAGGACAGGGCCAAGGCAGACGCCGCGCAGCAGCGCAGGGCGACCCCCAGTACCCTCGAGGACCAGGCGCCGATGGCGCCGCCCGCCGAGGCCTGGCTCAACGGCGGCTGGCACAACGGCACAGAGGAGATGCTCGAATCCTGGCGCACGGGCTGGTGGCCGCAGCCCGTGGCAGACACCCGCTGGGAGGATGTGCAGGAGGGCGACACCCTGCCGCCGCTGGTGATGCCCATCACTGTGACACGCTGTGTATTCATGGCGTCTGCCAGTCGCGATTTCGCACCGCAGCACCACAACACCTGGTATTGCCACAACCGCAGCCGCACGCGGGAAATGTTCCTCGGCACGCATTTCAATCTCGGCATGCTGTCGCGTTTCATGACGGACTACGGCGGGCCCGAGAGTACGGTGCGCAGGATCCAACTGCAGATGCGACGCACCATCGGGGCGGGGGAGGACTACATGATGAGCGGGACCATCACTCGGAAGTGGCTGGAAGGTGACGAGAAGCTGGTGGACATGGACATCTCTATCGACACACAGCTGGGACCCGCCTACAACTGCAGCGGTACACTGGCGCTGCCTTGAGTACCGCTTCAGGCCATGCCTCCGTCGGGTGCCTTTGGCGTGTTGACGGCGCTTTGACGCTGATGGCCGCTTTTTTCGGAGGATGTCTGCATGGATCTTTCAGCACTGCTGGCCGAGCGCGCCATCGAGCGCAACATCTATGCGTTTGCCCGCGCGATGGACCAGCGTGACTGGCCGAACCTGCAGGCGCTGTTGGCGCCGGATGCCACGGCCGACTTCGGCGCGGGCGAGGTTGCGGGCCGTGTGGAGATTGTCGCTTATATCGGCAGCTTCCTGGACAACTGCGGTGCAACGCAGCACCTGATCGGCAACGTGGTCGTGGATGTCGACGGCGATCGCGCCACGAGCCTGGCCTATGTGAGCGATATGCATCTTGGCACGGGTGCCGGCTCGGAGCTGTTCTTCACGACGCTGGGCGAGTATCGCGATGACTGGGTCGCACGCGACGGCAGCTGGCTGTTGCAGCGCCGCGTGAAGGACAACCGCGCCACCCTGGGCAGCATGGACGTCTTCGCCCCGTCCTAGCCTGCCGCCGCAGCTGCATTGTCCTGCGCTTGTCCCATGTCAATGGCAGCGCGGGGTATCTGCGCGCGTTTGCGGATATACTCTCAGCCATGACACATCCTGAACTGCACCGCTCGCACCGGACCGGGTGGCTGCGCGCCGCCGTACTCGGTGCGAACGACGGCATCGTCTCCACAGCGAGCCTGATTATCGGCGTCGCCGCCGCCAGCGCCGCGCAGTCGGACATCCTGCTGGCCGGGCTGGCGGGCCTGGTGGCCGGCGCCAT
The DNA here is from genome assembly GCA_033722815.1 of Halioglobus sp. Lineage (GTDB taxonomy): Bacteria > Pseudomonadota > Gammaproteobacteria > Pseudomonadales > Halieaceae > Marimicrobium. The sequence continues at coordinate 339 of JAWVYG010000470.1, read as the reverse complement.
GTCCATGGCTGCCGGGGAGTACGTCTCCGTCAGCTCCCAGGCGGATACCGAGCAGGCGGACCTCGAGATGGAGCGTGTCGCGCTCGAGGAAAACCACGAGGGCGAGGTGCAGGAACTCGCGGAGATTTACGAGCAGCGCGGGTTGACAGGGGAGCTGGCGGGTGAGGTCGCGCGGCAGCTCATGGCGCACGACGCACTCGGTGCGCATGCACGCGACGAGATCGGCATTCACGATAGCGGCAGTGCGCGTCCGGTGCAGGCGGCCGCTTACTCCGCCGCGAGCTTCACCGTGGGTGCGCTGTTACCCCTCTTCGCCGCCTGGTTCTCAACGGCGGCGCT
>JAWVYG010000469.1:0-3546 GCA_033722815.1 Halioglobus sp. | reverse complement strand
CGCGTCGGCGAGCAGTTGGAATGCCAGCGCCTGCAGCCCGTCACCGGCCAGGATCGCCGTGGCCTCGTCGAAGGCGCGGTGCAGGGTAGGCTGGCCGCGGCGCAGGTCGTCGTCGTCCATGGCGGGCAGGTCGTCGTGGATCAGGGAATAGGTGTGGACCAGTTCGACGGCGCAGCCCGCGTTGTCGACCGCGGGGCCGAAGTCATCGGAGCCCGATACCGCCCGGTAGGCAAAACGGGTCAGCAGCGGGCGCACGAGTTTTCCGGTGTTCTGCAGCGCGTACGCCAGCACGGTGCGGAATTCCGCGGGCACCGTGTTACCGGCGGCGTCCTCGCGGGACAGCGTGTCCAGGATAGATTGCAGGTGTGTGCGGATTGATTCTTGGTGCTGCTTCAGAGTCCCACTGAAGTCAGTTGTCATTCAGGCGTCTCTTCGTCGAAGGGGCGCGTGGCGATGTCACCGTCCTCCTCCAGCAGCTCCTGGACCCTTTGCTCGGCATCTTCCAGCGACTTCTGTGCGGCCTTGACCCGCTTGATGCCGTCTTCGAAGTCCGCCCGCGCCTTTTCCAGCGGTATATCGCCCTCCAGCCGGGTGACAATCCCCTCGAGAGCCTCCAGCATGTCCTGCACCGACTTTTTCTTTGCCCTGCTCATCCTGCCTCTTCCGCCCGGTCACGTCGCCGCGATGTTGATGTCCGTGGGGAAGTATAGCAAGTTCACGGGCGAGCCAACGAGCCGGTCTGCCGGGGTCAGGCCCTGCCTGTGAACACGCGCAACCAGGGCTGCGGACAGACGCGCGCCGTCGCAATCCAGGTGCAGAGAAACAGCATGAAGCCAAAGCCGAGGTTGAGGTAGGCCACGCCGTACAGCGAGTCCACCAGCAGCAGGATCGCCGAGAAGAATATTGCGAGGCTCGTGGAGATTGCCATCAGCAGGCGTGTCCTGCTGGCGAAAAACAGCCCCTTGCTGACGATCAGGTACCAGCCGCGAAACATCGCCGACAGAATGAGTATGACCGATACCGGGTAACCCGGAGCGAACGCCTCGCCCAGCAGGGGTGTGTACAGGAACTGCAGCAACCAGGCGTAGGCGAGAGCGGCGACGAGCAGGGCGAGCATGAGCAGGTAACTGGCGATGACCACGTCGCGGTGACTGCCTGCCTCCATCTTCGGGTCGCTCCAGGCGCGAAACTGCAGGTTCACGCTGTTCGACAGGATCGTGATCGGGAGCGACAGCTGGAACGCGGCAAAGTACAGGCCCAGCAGAGAGGAGTCCGCATTGCCGGAGAGGGCGAAGCGCTCCACGAAGACGATGCCGGAGATGGCCAGGCTGTGGGGGATAAGCGGCACGCCGAATGACAGGGCCCTGCGCAGCAGGGCCCGATTCGGTGAGAAACGCGCCTCGCCCCTCAGCCCCATGGCGACCAGCATCAGGGGCCCGACGAGCAGCGGAGGCAGCCACATCCCGATCAGCCTGCCTTCCGCGAGCAGTCCGACGACGAAGACCAGCAGCATCGATATGGCCAGGTTGCACACGGTCAGACCGATAGACAGTGCGCCGTAGTTGAGCGGTTTCTGCGCCATCTGCCACAATGCCAGCCGAATTTCGATGAATTTGTGCCCGATCGCGGCGCAGGTGGCGATGCACAGGTAGTACATCCCGCCGCCCGGCAGCAGGTCAAACTGGTCGGCAAAGGGTGCCAGCGCCGCGAACATGAGCAGGCCCGCAGCGATCACGATCAGGGCCGTGTTGCCGATTGCCTGGTGCAGCTCATCGTCCGACAGGCGGTGGTAATTGGCGCGAATAAAGCCCTGCGTGCCTACTCCGACCACCACCAGCATCAGCGGGTACGCGGCGGCGACCAGGCCGATCTTGCCGTACTCCTCGGTGCCCAGCGCGCGGGCCAGGAAGGGGAGTAGCAGGAAGGGCAGGCTCGCCCGGGCGACGTTCGAGCTCAAGTAGATCAGCGTGTTGCGGGTAAACTGGCGGAGTCCTTGCATCCAGGGCTCGATCCGTATTTGACTGCCGTATGGTATAGCGGACTTCACCTGCCAGTGACAGGGTAAAAACTGGAAAAAAGCCGGTTTTATGGCGTGACGCCGGTCTCCGATTGACGGTACCCTAGTTATCTCTGCATAGGGGCAGGGCCGGCAGGAGTCGGGCCGGTGCAGACAGCAAATAGAGTGACGTGTCGCCGAGAATAAAATCGTTCCAGGTATCAGCCCCTGCGCCGGGTGGCTTGCATCAAACCTTGCATGAAACATAGTGCGTTATGAAGATTTATCGCGAATTGAGCCCCTTTCTCGTGGTTGATGGCGACTCCATAAGGGAAGCGCTGGCCAAGATCGAACAGAACAAGCACAAGATCGTCTATGTTGTCGACGAAAGGAGCAGCTTGCTGGGCAGTTTCGCTGACGGAGACTTTCGTCGCTGGTGCCTGGAACAGCAGGATATCGACCTGGCGTCTCCGGTGGTACAGGTCTGCAACCGCAATTGCATATCCATGCTGATCGACAGCCGCTCCAAGGATATCGAGCTCGAGCTGGAGCATGTCAATTCCTCGATTCCGCTGCTGGACGATTTCGGTCACGTGGTGGCGCTGGCCGAGAAGGGTTCCAGCTTCGTGACCATCGGCGAGCACAGGATATCCGGCGAGGACGCGACCTTCGTCATCGCCGAGATCGGCAACAACCACCAGGGCAGCCTGGAACAGGCAAAGGCCCTGGTCGACCTGGCGGTGGAGGCCGGCGCGGACTGCGCAAAGTTCCAGATGCGTACCATGTCCGAGCTTTACGGCAGCGCCGTCACGTCCGCCAATCCGGAACAGGACCTTGGCTCCCAGTATGCGCTCGATCTGCTGGAGCGTTTCCAGCTGCGCGATGACGAGCTGTTCGAAGTCTTCGATTACTGCAACGAACGCGGCATTGTTGCCATGTGTACGCCATGGGATTGTGAATCGCTGGAAAAGCTCGAGAAATACGGTATGCCGGCGTACAAGATTGCCTCGGCGGACCTGACCAATTTCACGCTGCTCAACGCCGCGGCCGAAACGGGCAAGCCGCTCTTGTGCTCCACCGGTATGAGCAGCGAGGACGAGATCCGTGAAGCGGCAGAGTTTCTCGAGAGGCACAAGGCGCAGTTCATCTTCCTGCACTGTAACTCCACTTACCCAACCCCCTACAAGGACGTCAACCTGGGCTACCTTGAAAACCTGCGCGAGATAACGCGCTCGGTGGTGGGCTACTCCGGGCACGAGCGCGGCTTTTCCGTTGCGTTGGCCGCCGTTTCCCTCGGTGCGAAGGTCATCGAGAAACACCTGACGACGGACAGGTCCCTGGAGGGCAACGACCATACCGTCAGCCTGCTGCCCGATGAGTTTGCGCAGATGGTGCGTGAGGTGCGGGTACTGGAGGAAGCGCTGGGTGCGCCCCGTGCCCGCGCCATCAGCCAGGGCGAGATGGCGAACCGCGAGGTATTGGCCAAGAGCCTTTTCGCGAAAAACGCTATCAACTCCGGGCAGCTGATCACCGAGTCCGACATCGTAGTG
>JAWVYG010000468.1:0-3554 GCA_033722815.1 Halioglobus sp. | reverse complement strand
GACCACGCACGCTCCTGGATGACAGGCTCGGAACCCTGCGGGGGCTCTACCCCGACCCGCAGCGCGTCGTACGCCGTCCAGCGACAGCCGGGATTCTCCAGCACACGTACGTAATAGACCGCGGCCTGTTCCGGCCTGAAGTCCGGGTCGCGCCAACGCACCGCCAGCGTGGCATCGCCCTTGTCCGGCGTGGGCTTACAGCTTTTCAGGTCGACGCTCGCACCGTTGTCGGGACAGCGACCACTCTCGGGATCAGGCACCAGGCCATCGGAGCACGCGATATCGATGACGCGCTCATGGCTGCGACCGTCCTCCACCCAGGCCTTCACCATCTGCACCCGCTGCAGGTTGTTCGCCATGCTGTCCTTCTGGGCCATCACCAGGAACTCGGGGCCCTGGCTGCGCTCGTCATCCCCGGCGAGAACACCGCCCATGGGAACCCCTGCCCCGTAGGCCTTCCCGACAAAGTCGGCATCGGCGAGCAGCCCCGCCGGGAAATCCCAGCCGGCGAAAAAGCGCAGCAGGATGCGATTGCCGCTGGTAGCGTAGGCCTCGCGGTTTTCCATCGCCTCGAACAGTGCGTCGCGAGTATTCTCCCTGGCCCACACCGCGGCCAGCCCACCGGGATTTCGCCGTAGTCCTTCTTTACCGGTGCCCTGCTTGGCGAACGTCCTGTTGGCGCTCTCGAGCCCGAGGCGGCGTCTCGCGGGGGAGGAATGCAATGCGCTTACTCCACGCCAGTCGTATTCCTCCGTGTCGCCAGGGCTGCTGTTGTGAGTATCAGTACTGCCAATAAAACCGAACTGCAGCGGGTTGAAGCCGAAATCCTGCTGCAGTTCCAGCCCGATCTTGAGCCCCTCCCGGGCAAAGGAGGTGCGCCCCGAACATCCGGGTGTAGCCGGGCCCTCGCATACCGGCACGACCAGTTCGAAGTTGCATTCCTCGTCGCTGGCACCGACACCGAGCCCACACTCGGAACTGCCCTTGGCCTGGAAAATCTCCGCCAGCGGCTCACTGCGACCGCGCAGCGCCCAGTCGTCTTTATCGTACTTGTCGCCGTCGATAGTCCTGCCCGAATAGGCGATGCCCCAGGACTTGTTCATGTTGTGGGGAATGGTCAGGAAATCGCAGTCGCCGCTGCACTCGCGCTCCAGTGCCCGCCACAGGTCCAGGACCGTGGCGGCGTCGAAGGCGGAGACCGCGCGCTCGGGTGTTGCGGAACTCCTGAATACCACGTTGCGGTGAATCTTGCCCTGCCGCGGCAGCGGCGGGCTGTACTCGTAGCCCGCGAAAGCGGTGAACTCTCCCGGCTTGTTGTACTTGTCCGCCGCCTCGCGCACCTGGCGCCAGGTAACCCGGGCGTCGTCCAGGCAGCCCTGCTCGTTGCCGCCGCACAGATCGCGTGAACGCTGTGGCGGGCGCTTCTGCCCCTCCTCGCGCAGGCGCTGGAAGAACTGCTTGTCGGGCTGGTCGAAGCCTGCGCAGAAACGCCGCTGGCGCTCGTTGAGGTCATCGCGACCACAGGTGACGAACAGTCCGTAGGATTCCGCGTGGTCCGTCATCACCACGAAATCCAGCGGCCGCGACAGCTGCATCGTCTCTCCCGTCAGTAGCGTCAGGGGCCACCCCATGGCGAAGCGGTAGGCATCGTCGAGACTGAGGCGGTTGCCGTTGAGTGTGGCGTCGAAGGACAGTGCGGTGTGGACGTGCGTGTCGCCAAAGTAGACGTTGCGGTCCTCGCTGAAGGGTTTACGCTGCTGTTCACGCGGTGCTGGCACGGGTACGGCGGCCTCGTCCTGGGCCGCCGTTTCTGCGCGGATAGGTTCAAGCGCCTGCGCGAGCTGCGCGCTCACTTTGCCAGGCATGGACACCCCGGGCGGCGGGGACGCCGAGACCATTGGTGCCAGGACTAGTGCGGCGAGCGCAATTATCTTTCTCATGGGCGCATCCTCTGGGTGTGTCTACCAACAGAAATTTAGCAGCTGTGCGCAGCCCGGGCGTCCGACCCTATCGTCCGGGACCAGAAAATCGCAGGACACGTCGGGAGCGCATTTATTGGTGGCGCCTATTGTCTTTTAAAAAGAACGAGTTAGGCGTCTCTCTTCAGAGGAAAGCAAAGAGACGGGATTGCCGTCCCGGACGGGCGGCCGGGCGGCGCCTCCGGCGGACCTCGCTCCCTCGAGCCGTGTTCGTGGCCGCTTCACTCCCCGCGCAAGACCTCGAAGTTACTGCAGGTAGCGTGGCCTACTTGCTGTTAGTAAAACAGTTCCGGCCCCTTCTACCAGTAGCCAGGTGACACGGTTAAGCGGCCGCAGAAATTTTCGTCCCGGGTCGTCCGACTGAATCGGCTCGGACGCATCGGCGGACCATGTATGCCATAGTTTTACTGCAAGCAGGGATTGTTCCTCATTACCTCGCCACCGGGAGACATCATGACTAGAACAAAACACAACAACCGCACTCGCCCACTGTCCATCGCCGTGGCCACCGTCATTGCCGCGGTGCCCGTCACTGCCTTCGCCCAATCGGGTGGCGAAGTGCTGGTGCTGGAAGAAGTCGTCGTAACCGCCCAGAAGCGCGACCAGTCGTTGCAGGACGTTCCCGCGGCGGTCAGCGCCATCAGCGGCAGCCAGCTGCAGGATTTCAAGCTGCAGGACTTCAGCGACCTGGAGGCGCTCACGCCGGGCCTGGTGGCTGAAAACCTCGACGCCCGATCCGGCTCGATTTCCCTGCGCGGCATCGACTACAACCCGAACTCCGCCGCCGCCCAGGCGGTGGATGCCTACTGGAACGACACGCCGGTGTCCGCCCTCGGCGGCGGTGTCTTCCAGCAGATTTTCGACCTGCAGCGAGTAGAGGTACTCAAGGGTCCGCAGGGCACGCTGCAGGGACGCTCCTCCCCCGCCGGCGCCATCATCCTGCACACCGCGAAGCCGGACATGGAAGAGGTTGAAGGTACTTTATCTGCCCAGGTGACGGACAACAGCGGCATCAACACAATGGCTGCAATCAGTATGCCGCTCGTTCCCGGGCGGCTGTCCTCGCGCATCGCCCTGGTCTACGACGAGAGCGATCTCGACGAGGCCAAGAACATTGTCACCGGCGACAAGCGCAGCAAGGAGACCGCCGCAGGGCGCGTCAGCCTGGCATGGCTGGCGGGCGATGCCGTGAGCGTGGACTTTGCCTACCAGTACCTGGACAACGAGAGCGTCGATTTCAACACGCTGGAGGGGGCATCGCTGATGGACCCGACCCTGCCGGACCTCGAAGCCTCCGACCGCAAGGGCATCCAGGTCAACAACGCGGAGGGCGACGCCACCTACCAGCGCGCCAGCCTGCAGGTCGCCTGGGAACTGGATCGCCACAAGGTGGACTGGCTCACGGGCTGGTCAGACGTGGACTCTTCCGTACCCCAGGAGAGCCTGAACAGCGAGGGCAACCAGGATCTCGCGGAATCCCAGGTACAAATACTGGAAGACAAGTACGACGCCTGGTCCCAGGAGCTGCGCCTGAGCAACACCGACGGCGATACGTGGGAATACCTGGTGGGGCTG
>JAWVYG010000467.1:0-3560 GCA_033722815.1 Halioglobus sp. | reverse complement strand
TAGTCGAGAGCCGATCCCATCAGCTTCCAGATGACGAACAGGATGAAGGCGCCGATGAAACCCCCGATCAGCAGGGCGATCGGCAGGAAGATAACGGCGGCGAGGCCGGTACCGAGGCCGGCCAGTGGGCCCGCACCCAGCAGGGCGATGACACTGCCGATGAGCCCGGACAGCACGCCCATGACCAGCAGGAATACCAGCGGGTTGGCGATGCCGCCGCTGGTGGGCATAGACCGGTAAAATTCCGTCGGACTGAGAAGAAGGTCCCTGGCGCTGGCGAATACCCTGCCAAGGCCAAACTGTGGTGAATCTTCCATGTCTACTGCTTTCCTCGCATTGCGAAAAATCCAATGCAACAGGTTATCCAGCGGAATTGTACGCGGTGTTTGGCGATGTGCAACGGTAGCGGGCAGGGTTGGGCTTATCCGGGCGACGCGGAACAGCGGAGGTAGGTATGGTTGTACACCGGTGCGCGGGTTGTGCTGCATATCGCATTTGATTTGCACAATATGGGTTATAGCGCCTTGGAGCCTTATTTTGCGTGTTATCTATGACTTCCCGTGAGGAATGTAGTGCACGGCTGCAATGGCCCGCTCGAGACAAGAAAATGCAACCTGGGTGTAGTTCGCAATTCCTTTTCGCAGCAAAGCCCTGGAAGGAATTTTATGCGAACTACAAATCATGACGACATTTTTGTACCGCTCGAACTCGATAAGGGCGATATACGGGAAGTGCTTTCTGACCGCAATCAAAATGGATAGTAGTTCCTCTTCAGTTTCGACTTGGGTGTTCAGCATAACTACCGCTTTATCCGAGGTGATTTTGTATAGCTGAAAAAAGAACTCTTCCGTCGCCAGAAAGCCCGGCAGTTTCTCGTCGAAAAACAGGTCGCACAGTACCGCTTCATACTTCGCGTCAGCTGTCTGAACAAATTGCTCGGCACTCTGGCAAACAACATGCGCTTGTTGCGGTAGCTTGAAGAAGCGCCTGGCGATATCAATAACAGGCTGGTATTTCTCGACGGAAGTTACTACGCAACCGGGAACGTTTGCCAGAGCGCGCTCGAGGGATGCTCCGCCGAGGCCCAGGTTCAGAATTTTTCGTGGCTGGCCATCAAACAACAAGAAGATCAGCAAGGCTTGGGAAACAGGCGTTACCAGTTGTTCAGGCTTCGCTTTGTTCATTATGGATTGAACAGACTGGCCCCCATATTCAAACCACCTGTGTTCAGCGGTCTCCTTGACTGTCAGCATTCTTCCACAGACATCCTGCGTGTGTAAGGTTGTGTGCCTTTCCTGGATTAACTCTTCCATGTCAACGGAGCTATTGGTCATGATGCCCTTTCCGGGACAACACCTGGAGGAATGCGAGGACAGGTCGCCATTTGTTCAGGATGTCAGAATCGAGCAAGAAAGCCGAGGGTTTTAGTGCGTGGCCTGTGACTGACAGGTTGTAAACCGAATTGCACGGCATGCACCCCGGAAAAATGGTAGCTACGGGTGGACTTGAACCACCGACCCCAGCATTATGAATGCTGTGCTCTAACCAGCTGAGCTACGTAGCCACAGTCTCGAGGCGGGCCTGCTGGCCCTGAAGAGGCGCGCATTTTCCCGATTTTGCCAGTTCTAGTCAAGCTGTCGGAGGCGGCGTCCCGGGTGACGCAGTACCCCCCGATCAGCCAGTCAGTAACGGCACCGGAGTGGCCCGCAAACAATGTCTGGAAAGGAGGTCTGAACGTGTTCTACGGCTGGCGTGTCGTGTCGGGGGCGTTTGTCGCCCAGCTGTTCGTGGTGGGCTTTTTTACCTATGCCGCGAGCCTGCTCGTTGCACCGGTGCAGGCGGATTTCGGCGTCAGTCTCGAGCAGGTCATGTACGGGTTCACCGGCGGCACCCTGCTCGGCCTCGTGCTGACACCGGTGGCCGGGATAATGCTCGACCGCTACCAGGCGCGGTGGCTCATGGCCTTCGGAGCGCTGGCCTTCGTCGGGGGGCTGTTGTGGCTGGCCCGTAGCAGCTCGATCACTGAATTCGTGTTGGTATTTGGCATGACCATGGCGGTGACCAACGGCTTTGCCAGTTCGATGAGCGCCTCCACCGTTATCGCGCGCTGGTTCACGGCCAGTCGCGGGCGGGCGCTGGGGATCTCTGCGATCGGGACCTCGGCGGGCGGCGTCCTGCTGCCCCAGCTGCTGGGCGTGGGGATTTCGGACCTGGGCTGGCGCGATGCCGTGCAGTGGCTTGCCGTCGCGGCGTTGTTCATCATGTTGCCGCTCGTCATTGTACTGGTGCGCGGCAAACCCGCCGACGTGGGCCTGCAACCGGAGGCGGACGAGGCCGGCGCCGGCAGTATCGAGCCCACCGGGGTGCTCGACTCCGGGCAAATCCTGCGCATGCCCGGGTTCTGGTTCATGAGCCTGAGCCTGGGCCTGTTGTTCAGCAGCTACGGTGCGATACTGGCCAATCTCGGTCCCTATACGCTCAGCCTGGGTTATGAGCAGGACACTGCTGCAACCATGATCATGGCCGTGGCGGTCACCGGTTTTATCGGCAAACTCGCGTTTGGTGCGCTCGCCGACAAGGTGAATCTCAAGATGGCGTTGGGGGCGGCGCAGATGATGGTGGCGGCGGGCTTCCTGCTGCTTGCGGCTGAGCCGGCTTACGCGCTCATACTCTGTGCCTCCGCCCTGATCGGCCTGGCCGCCGGCGGTATGCTGCCCGTTTGGGGCGCCCTGACCGCCCGCGTCTTCGGGCTGCTCAGCTATGGCCGTGTGATGGGCATGATGGGGCCGGTGATAACGCTCTGTGTCATGCCGGGATACGCGGTGGTGGGGCGACTGCACGATACCACGGGCAGCTATACGCTGGCGCTGCAGCTCTTCATCGGCGTGTTGTTCGTGGCGCTCGTGCTGCTGGTCCCGCTGAAAATGGAACCCGCTGTACGGGCGGCGCACTGATCGCGGGCATTTACGTCCCCTGCGCGCACGAGCACCCGGCGTGACCCGCGCGCGCTTCGGCACTACACTTTCCCTGGCCCAACACAACCCGGAGAGCTTTGCACCATGAAACGTATACTGATGACTTTGCTGCTGGCTTGCAGCAGCCTCACCGCCGGACCGGCGTTGGCGGAACTGCAGAAGGGCATGACGGCCCTGGTGACCGGCGCCAACCGCGGCATCGGCCTGGAGCTGGCCCGGCAGCTGCAGGCCCGCGGACTGAATGTGATCGGCACGGCGCGCAAACCCGCCGGCGCCGATGCGTTGAATGCGCTCGAGGTGCGGGTGGAACAGCTGGACGTGACCGATCCCGCCAGTGTCGCGGCGCTGGCTGCGCGTCTCGAGGGCGTGAAGATCGACCTGTTGGTCAATAACGCCGGCGTTGGTGGGGAGGCCGGCGGCAGTATCGCCAGCACGGATTTCGAACAGCTCGCCATGGTATTCGACGTCAACAGCACCGGCCCCATGCGTGTCACCCAGGCCCTACTGCCCAACCTCGAGGCGGGCGATGGCAAGACGGTGGTGCAGATCAGCAGCGTCATGGGCAGCATCGCGGGTAACGGCGGT
>JAWVYG010000466.1:0-3560 GCA_033722815.1 Halioglobus sp. | reverse complement strand
GGCACTGGGGCCGCTGATCGACCTCGTAGGTGTACACCTGTTCCCGACGCTGCAGGTATTCCTCGGCCTGCTGCCCGTGTACGCGGTCTACTGCCTCGGGGACCGCCCGTTCAACTGGCTGGACGTGGTCGCAGCCGCCGTGACGGCGGGCGCGGTGACAGTGCAGATGCTGGCGGACTTCCAGCTGCACCGTTTCATCCGCGAGCACCAGCCCGGCCAGCACCTGGACAGCGGCCTGTGGGCCTGGTCGCGGCACCCCAACTACTTCGGCGAACTGGGTTTCTGGTTCGGCATGTTCCTGTTCGGCCTCGCCGCCCTGCCGTCGGGCTGGTACTGGTATGGCGCCGGTATCGCCGGCATGGTCGTCCTGTTCGTATTCGGCAGCGTGCCGATGATGGAACGGCGCAGCCTGGAGCGGCGGCCGGACTACCAGCAGGTCATCGACTCCGTATCGATGCTGGTGCCCTGGCCGCCGAAAAAGTAGGCGGCGCACCGCGGCACATCAATCCGCCGGTGCGCTGGCAGCGGGCCCCGCGATCGCCATCGCCTTCTGGTAGGCGGGCCGGGCCGACACCCTCTCCACATACGCTCTCGTGTTGGGCAGCTTGTCGTCCAGCGGGCGCGCACCCAGCATCTCGAGCGATGTCAGGTTGAACATGGCCATGATGTCGGCGCAGGTGAAGCGGCCGGCGCCCAGGTACTCCGATTCTCCCAGGCGCTGTTCCAGGAAGTTGTACAGCCCGTCTTCGCGGCGCGTCATCACGTCCACGACCTGGCCGCCGGCGGAGAGGTCGCCGCCGCCCGCCCCGTAGGCCATCTTCATGAACAGCGCCGACTGGAAGTTGTTGTTGAACTGCATCCAGAACAGGTAGTGGGGGTAATCCGGGTCATCGACGGCGACGGACAGTTTGCCCGCGCCGTAGCGCTGCGAGATGTACTCGACGATGGCAGTGGACTCCGCCAGCACCAGGTCGCCGTCTTCGATGATCGGCGCGGTGCCGATGGGATGCAGGGCGCGCAGCTCCGGCGGCGCCAGGAAGTCCTCGCCGCGGTTGTACCACTTCAGGTCATAGGGCAGCTCCAGCTCCTCCATGAGCCAGACGACGCGGTCGGACTGGGACACGCCCAGGTGGTGGATGGTAATCATGGCGATCTCCTGCTTCGGTGTGGTGTTGTCAACAGTCTAGGCCGGATCTGAGCAGTGGGCCGGGAAATATTCTGCGCACGACGGCGCGGAGCCGCTAGTCCGCCGCCGCGGACAGGCGCGTCACCCTGCCGGTATCGCCATCCAGCCGCACGCGATCGCCGCTGCGCAGCCACTGCGTGCCGAGCCGCGTGTTGACGATACAGGGCAGGCCGTACTCGCGCGCGATCACCGCGCCGTGGGACACCGAGCTACCCAGGTCGGTCACCAGCCCGGCAATCATGCTGAAGTACGGCGTCCAGCCGATGTCGGTGATCGGCGTCACCAGGATTTCACCGGGGCGCAGCTCGGCGGCCTCGGCCAACGTGTGCGCCACGCGTACCATGCCTTCGACCACGCCGGTAGACGCGGGCCTGCCTTCCAGCGTGTCGTCGGTGACGCTGGCGACGGAAACTTCCTGCGGGCGCGGAACGCCGACGGAAATTTCGGCGAAGGTGAAGCGCTGCTGGTAGGGCAGCGCCTCGCGGCGTTGACGTGCGCGCACCACCTGTATCGAATCCGGCGCCTGCACGAACGCGCCGAGCTCGTCGAAGCTGAAAAAATTCACCAGGTCGGCGTCCGGCAGCGCGCCCTCCCCCACCAGCAGTTCCCCGAGGTGACGAAAGGCCAGCTTGAACTGGTGCGCGACGCTGACCAGGTGCGACTTGGTGTGCTCCCGCCGGCGGATCGCCTGATGCGCCCGCGGCAGGGCCCAACGCAGGCCCCGGCCGAGGCTGTCCAGGTCGATGTCCTGGTGGGCGGCGTGCCTGATATCGGCCTGCGCCAGGCGCGCACCCACCGCCACGCGCATGCTGGTCACCAGCGACTCCACTTCGTCGCCCCAGGCGGGGTCGCGCATACACAGTTCGCGGTAACCGCGGTGTCCGTGGTCGTGCAGGAAGGCGGCGAACTGGTCCGCCAGCGGCTGCGCCCGGCGCAGCCACTGCAGCGCGGCAGACGGCGTCGCTTCACAGAAGGCGCCGGCCGCGTCAGGGTGGGCGGCGATGCGGTCCTCCAGTCGGTCCAGCTGCGCCAACATCTCGGCGCTCTCCACTCCGCTGGCGCCGGCCAGCAGGCGCACCGCCTCGGCCTGTTCGACCACGGTGCTGTCGTTGGCGCGGCCCGACACCATGTTCTCAACGATCGCGGAGAAAAATCCCGACAGGGCCGACGACTGGATGTGCACCGCCATGGCGTGGTTGAAAAACTGCGCTCTGCGACTGATCTCGGCCCACATGGCGCCGCTGTCGTCGTAGCGGGCGATGGCGAACGCCGCCATCTCGTCGTCGAAGCGTGCCACGACGCGCGGCGCGGTCGCGCAGTAGTGCAGCAGGCGCCCGGTGTTGATGACGCGCCGCCACAGCGGCAGCGGTGGCAGCTCCTTCAGTTCCGGCACGATGCGCCCGCACAGCGTCTGCGCGGTCTGCTCGGCGCTGGATCCCAACACGCCGGCGCCCATCACCACGTTACCGGTCAGGTTGATAAACAGGTGGCCGTAGGCCCAGGCGGTTACCTGCCACTGCGGCACGATCGCCGGGCGCGCACCGACTTTCACGTGCATGTCCTGCATTCCGTAGTCGATGCCCCAACCTGTAAACGAGCCCGTGAGCGGGCACACGGCGCCGGGCATCATCTCGCTGATGTTGCTGATGGTCAGCACGTCATCCGGCCGCGGCAGCTCGGTATCGAATTCATTGAGGTCGGCAGGCAGCGTCGTGATCGGCCGCGCCTGCAGCCAGAACAGCGCACCTGTCTGGTCGATCGCCCACTCCAGGTCCAGCGGCTGGCCGGCCTGTGCCGCGGCGTGCCTGGCCCCCGCGGCAATGTCGGCCAGCTGCGCATCACTGAGCAGCAACCGCTCGCCCGCACTCTGGCGCCGCACCACCGCGCCCGAGTCGTCCAGCGCGTAGTGATCCGGCGTCGCCTCGCCCGACACCAGCGCCTCGCCCAGGCCGGCGACCGCGTCGATGATGAGCAGGTCGCGCCGGGCGCTGACCGGGTCGGCGGTGAACACCACGCCCGCGTAGCGCGCATCGACCATGCGCTGCACCACGATATTCATCACCGCCTCGCCCGTCTCGCTGCCCGCGGCATAGCTGGCCGCGCGCTCGTTGGCCAGGGAAGCCGCGCAGTGGTCGATGGCGGCCTGCAGGGCCTGCTCGCCCCGCACGTTGAGCACGGTGTCGTACTGTCCGGCGAAGGAGGCGTCGCCGCCGTCCTCGCCGCGCGCCGAGGAGCGCACCGCCAGCGGGCCCTCGCCCAGCGCCCGGCAGTGCTCGCGCAGGCCCTCGGGGGCCGCGCCTGCCACGGCGTCGGCAATCACGAAGGCCGGCGGCACCGGCAGGCCCATACCGACCAGCCGCGCCAGGCCGTAGGC
>JAWVYG010000465.1:0-3568 GCA_033722815.1 Halioglobus sp. | reverse complement strand
CTCGGCGTCCGGCGCCGGGACCTTGCTGTAGGGCCGCGTGCGCAGCGCCGTCCACTGGCCGGAGGCGACCAGGTTGTCGCGGATCGCCTGGGCGTCAGGCAGCGCGTCGGGGGTGCAGGTGGCGAAGGTCTCGGCCTCGTCGCCGTCGACCTCGATCACGACGGACTGCAGCACGCGCCTGGCGCCGCGGTTTATCGCGGTCACCGTGCCGCTGGCGGGTGCGGTGTAGCGCACCCCTTCCGTCTTCTTGTCGCTGAACAACAGCTGGCCCAGTTTGACGCGATCGCCCTCGGCCACCGCCATGGTGGGCTTCATTCCCACGTAGTCGAATCCAACCAGGGCCACCGCCCGCGCCGCCGGGGCATCCTCGATAACTTGCCGCGGGGCGCCCTCAATAGGGATATCCAGGCCCCGTTTGATTTTGATCATACGATCTGCCTACACGTTCATGGGTATGTGGTTGGACTGAAATCGCTCTGGACACGGCTTCCCGAGGGGTCGGCGGCGCCCGCGATACTCCGGATCCACCACTTGGCGGGCGCTTTCCGGGGAGGACAATTCAGGCCGCGCGCATTATACAGGAAGCGCTCGGCAAAACGCCACCACATCAGGAGCAGTTGTTTGATTTTGAACAAGTTTATACCGCCCGGATAACGGGCGGCAGGGCTCAGTGCTCCGGCGGGTAGACGGCGTAATGGATACCGGCCATCTGCTCGAGGATCCGGTGCACCTGGCAGCTATAGCCGAACTCGTTGTCGTACCACAGGTACAGCACGGCCTGCTTGCCATTGACGATGGTGGCCTGGGCGTCGAACACGCAGGCGTGGCGGGAACCGACGAAATCGGTGGACACCACCTCGGGTGACGCGGAGTAATCGATCTGCTTGCGCAGGGACGAGTGCAGCGCCTGGTTGCGCATGAACTCGTTGACTTCCTCGGTAGTGGTCTCCTTGCCGAGGGTCAGGTTGAGAATGGCCATGGACACATTGGGCGTGGGCACGCGGATGGCGTTGCCGGTGAGCTTGCCCTGCAGCTGCGGCAGCACCTTGCCCACCGCCGATGCGGCGCCGGTCTCGGTCAGCACCATGTTGAGCGGCGCGCTGCGGCCGCGACGTGAGGCCTTGTGGTAATTGTCGATCAGGTTCTGGTCATTGGTGTAGGCGTGTACCGTCTCGACGTGCCCGGCGACGATACCGTACTCGTCGTCCATAGCCTTCAGCGGCGGCGCGATGGCGTTGGTGGTACAGGAGGCCGCGGAGATGATGCTGTCGCCCGGCTCGATGATGTCGTTGTTGATGCCGGCCACGACGTTCTTCAGGTCGCCCTTGCCGGGCGCGGTCAGGATCACCTTGCTCACGCCCTTGCTCTGCAGGTGCAGCGACAGGCCGGCCTCGTCACGCCAGACGCCGGTGTTGTCGATGACGATGGCATCGTCGATACCGTACTCGGTGTAATCGACGCTGTCCGGCCCGTCGGCGTAGATGACCTTGACCTCGTTGCCATTGGCGACGAAGGACTGGCGCTCCTCGTCCACGCGAATCGTGCCCTCGAAGGCGCCGTGCACGGAGTCGCGGCGCAACAGGCTGGCCCGCTTGACCAGGTCGTTGGGCGCCTTGCCCTTGCGCACGACGATCGCGCGCAGGCGCAGGCAGTCGCCGCCGTCGGTCTTCTCGATCAGGATCCTGGCCATCAGGCGGCCGATGCGGCCGAAGCCGTAGAGCACCACGTCCTGGGGCTTGTCCAGCGGGCGCCCCTGGGAGCCCATCAGGTAGGAGAGCTCCTGGTCGACGTATTCCTCCACGCTGAGGTTGTCGCCGGCGCCATGGTCGTAGTACTGCACCGCGAGGCGGCCGATGTCGATATGGGCGGGACCCAGGTCGAGCTGGCTCATGCGGCTGATGATGGGAAAGGTCTCGAACTCGGACAACTCGTTCGCCTCGACCTGGCGCACGTAGCGGTGGTCTCTCATGATCTCGTAGACCGAGCGATTGACCAGTGACTTGCCGTAGATGTAGCACTTCACACTCTTCTCGCGAGAGAGCCGGCCGACCATGGGGATCATGCCCTCGGCCAGGGCTTCGCGCTCCTTCCAGTCCTTGAAGTAATCTGCGGGTCGTTCTCGCTTGCGATCGCTCACTGTGAAAAACCTTGTGGTGTGCCGTTACGGGAGAAATTGGGCGCGTATTATGATCTGCCGGGCCCCGGCAAACAAGCCGGAAAAAGCCAGATTGCGACGCGTTTCATAGCTTCCCGGGCCCGCTTCGCTATAATGCCGTCCCCTACGCATCACCACACCGTCGTCACTGCATGTTCAGCGAGCTCATCAGCCCCACACCCTGGCCCGCAAAGGCCGGCTCCCGCACCGCCATCGGCCCCCTCGCCGGCTGTGCCGACGCCAGCTGCATCGCCGAACTGGCCAGCAGCAAGCGCCTGTTGCTGGTGGTGACGCCCGACACCAGCAGCGCGCTGGCGCTGGAGCGGGAGCTGCCCTTCTTCCTCGAGGATGACCTGCCGGTGCTGCCCTTCCCGGACTGGGAGACGTTGCCCTACGACAGTTTTTCGCCGCACCAGGACATCATCTCGGAACGCCTGAACACGCTGTACACGCTGCCCGGCCTGCACGCCGGCATCCTGATCGTGCCCGTGCCGACGCTGATGCACCGGCTGGCGCCGCGCCAGTACGTCAGCGGCAGCAGCCTGGTGCTGCAGACAGGCCAGCGGCTGGATCCCGAGCAGCTGCGCAGCGACCTGCAGTTCAACGGCTACGTCAACGTCGACACGGTGTACGAGCACGGCGAGTTCGCGCTGCGCGGCTCGCTCGTGGACCTGTACCCCATGGGCAGCCCCCTGCCCTACCGCATCGACCTGCTCGACGACGAGGTCGACACCCTGCGCACCTTCGACCCGGAGACCCAGCGCACCATCGAGAAGGTGGACGCCATCAACCTGCTGCCGGCGCGGGAGTACCCGATGGACGCCGGCGCCATACAGCGCTTCCAGATGAACTGGTACGACGCCTTCGACGTCGACCCCGACCAGTGCACGGTCTACACCGAGGTCAGCGCCGGACGCAGCCCCGGCGGCTGCGAGTACTTCCTGCCCCTGTTCTTCGACGACTGCGGCACCCTGTTCGACTACCTGCCGGCGAACGCCGCCGTGGTCGCGATCGGCGATCACCACGGCGCCGCGCAGCACTTCTGGCACGAGGTGAACACGCGCTACGAGGAGTACGGCATCGACCCCCGGCGCCCGCTGCTGCCGCCTTCGCGCTGCTTCACGACGGTGGAGTCACTGTACGCACTGCTGAAGCGGTTCGCGGTGCTGGAGCTGCGCCACAACCCGGATGCGGCTGTGCACGTGACCAGCCCCAGCGCAGAGCCGCCACAGCTGCTGAGCGGCGCGGGCGGCTCATCCGGCGCGGACAAACTGCAGGCTGCCGGCGAGCGCGATGCTGCCCACGATGAAAAGCGAGCCCGCGATCGCGACCTTCTCGTCCTGACCGACGAGGTAGACGAGCACCGGCACGGTCAGTATCGAGCCGCCCGAGCCGAGCAGCCCGAGACTCAGG
>JAWVYG010000464.1:0-3569 GCA_033722815.1 Halioglobus sp. | reverse complement strand
GCGCCGGCGGCGACCCGCTTACCGAGCTGTCCAGGATCGACCAGCAGGTACTGACCAACAGCTTCCTTATCTCGCTCGCCGTTGGCCTCGTCACACTCTGGATGCTGGCGCCCTGAGCATTGCCCCACGGTCCGCGGGCAGCGCATAATGATCGGGATTGCATTCGATTGATCGACCGGGGGTGGCCCGGGTCGTGAACGCGGGTCGGCAGGTTGGTTGCGGGCGCGCGCCGCGACTTCCGGTAATGCCCCCCTGGTCGCAGCACTAAGGGAGTCATCATGAAGCGGATCGCAGTTGGAATCCTGGCCGTTTTGGCGACGATCGCCGCCATGTCATCCAGCCAGGCAGCACAACCGGAAGCGCAGCGCCAGATCGTCGTCAGCGGGCAGGGCAGCGCCGCGGTTGCCCCCGACCTGGCGATCCTGTCGCTCACCGTGATGCGCGACGGCGCGACGGCGCGGGAGGCGCTGTCGGCCAACTCCGAGGCGATGGCCGCAGTCATCGACGCGATGAAGCGCGCCGGTATCGCGCCGAAGGACCTGCAGACGTCCGGCCTGAGTATCCAGCCGCGCTACAGCTATCCGCAGCGCAGCGATGCGCGCGAGACGCGCCACCGCGGCGGCTCCGCGGGACGCACCTCCCCCCCGGTGCGTGTGCGCGCCACCGACGACGTCGGCGCAATCCTCGACCAGTCGGTGACCATGGGCGTGAACGAGGGCGGCAGTGTAGCCTTCACCAATGACGATCCCGCCGCAGTCCTGCAGGACGCGCGCATCAGCGCCGTGGCGGATGCCCGTAGAAAGGCGCAGACGCTGGCCAGGGCCGCCGGCGTGGAGCTCGGCCCCGTGGTGCACATCTCCGAGCAGTCCGTCGTGCACCGGCCGCAGTCCATGGCGATGCGCGGTGCGCGCATGATGGCGGCCGAGGCGGACGCGGTGCCGATAGAGGCCGGGGAGAACACCTACCGCGTCAACGTCCACATGACCTGGGCCATCGCGCCCTGAGGTCCCATCTGCCCGGCAGGCGATCTGGATCCATACGGGCCGGCTTCGCTGTCGGGTAACCTCGGTGCAGTCCTATGGGAATTGAAATCGACAGAACCGCCTTCGAGCAGGGCGACTACGACCGCTTTCGGGCCGCGCTGGAGGGCAATCTCGCGGCGCTCGCAGACTGTCTCGCCACACCGGGCTTCGGCAACGGCCCCGGCTCCATGGGCGCCGAGCTGGAGATGTACATCGTGGACGAGGCGGGCCGGCCGCTGTACGTCAACCAGGAAATCGAACAGGCGGCCGCGGATCCGCAGTTGACGCTGGAACTGAACCGCTACAATCTCGAGTACAACCTCACGCCCTACGCGCTGCAGGCAGGCCCCTTCAGGGCCACCGAACAGGAGATACTGGCCAAGCTGGCGTCCCTGCGCCAGGTGGCGGCGCAGTTCGGTGGGCGCATCGTACCCATCGGCATCCTGCCTACCCTGGACCAGTCGGATTTCGGCCCGCACTGCATCACCGATCGCCGGCGCTACCATGCGCTGGTGAAGCAGCTCCTGCTGCGCCGCGGAGGGCAGTTCAAGATAGACATCAACGGTGAATCGCCCCTGCAACTGGACATGGCGGACATCACCCTGGAGGGCGCCAACACCTCGTTCCAGGTGCACTACCGGGTGGCGCCGCAGGACTATGCCGACACGTTCAACGCCATACAGCTGGTGACCCCGCTCGCGGTCGCGATAAGCGCCAACTCGCCGACGCTGTTCGGGCATCGCCTGTGGCATGAGACGCGGGTACCGCTGTTCAAGCAGTCGATCGATACCCGCCGGGTAGACCGCTATTCGTGGAACGAGCCGCCGCGGGTGAATTTCGGCCAGGGCTGGGTGCGACGCGACGCGCTGGAGTTGTTTACCGAGGTGGTGCGTATTTACCCACCGCTGTTGCCGCTGTGCGCCGGGGAGGACGCGAGTGCCGCGGGCGCGCCGCCGCTGTCGGAGCTGCGGCTGCACCAGAGTACGGTGTGGCTGTGGAACCGCCCCGTCTACGACGATGCCGACGGGGGGCACCTGCGCATCGAGATGCGCGCCCTGCCCGCCGGTCCCACGGCGGTTGACATGGTGGCCAATGCCGCCTTCCTCATCGGGCTCGCCGAGGGGGTGCGACCGCAACTGGCGTCGCTATTGCCGGCCATCCCCTTCGGTATCGCCGAGTACAATTTCTACCGCGCGGCACAGTTCGGCCTGGGCGCCAACCTGGTGTGGCCGCTTCCTGGGCAGTCCGGTTACAGCGAGCAGCCGGTGGCCGGGATCATCGAGCAGCTGTTACCGCTGGCGCGGCAGGGTCTGCAGCGCATCAGCATCCAGGAGGCGGAGGCAGCACACTATCTCGGCGTGATCGAGCGCCGCCTCGAGCGGCGACGCTCGGGGGCAATCTGGCAGCGTGAACGGCTCGCTGCCCTGGAACAGGAGCAGACTTTGACTACCGCACTGCACAACATGCTGGAGGAGTTCATCCGCTACAGCGCGGACAATATGCCCGTGGCGGAGTGGCCGCTGTGAGGCGCTTCCGCTTTATTCGCAACCCGTTGGCGACGGCGCTCGGCAATAACGTCGAGGAGTTCCTGCGCTCGCTCGGCGGTCCCGCGTGCTTCTTCCTGGAGGGACGGGACACCGGCCGCACGCGGGCGCTGGTGACGCTGCTGCACGGCAACGAACCCTCGGGAGTGATGGCGCTGTACCGCTGGCTCACATCGGGCCAGCGCCCGGTGGTCAACGTGGTGTGCATTGTCGCGTCCGTCGCGGCCGCCCTGGAGGCGCCGCTGTTCAGCCATCGCATGCTGCCGCGGGCGCGCGATCTCAACCGCTGTTTCCGCCCGCCCTTCGAGGACGCCCAGGGCGAGCTGGCGGAAGAGATACTGGAGATACTGCGCATGCACCACCCCGAGGCGGTGGTCGACGTGCACAATACCTCCGGATCCGGCCCTTCCTTCGGTGTCTGCACCCACATGGACCGGCACCACGACGCCCTGGTGTCGCTGTTTACCCAGCGCATGATCGTGTCCAACCTGGGCCTGGGCGCCCTGATGGATATCAGCGAACACAGCTACCCCACCGTGACGGTGGAGGTGGGTGGCCGCCTCGATGACGAGGCGCACGAGCTGGCCTACGAGGGCATGTGCCGGTATTTCACGACCGACACGGTGCTGAGTCCGGCCGACACCGACTGGGGCCTGGAGCTGCTGCAGGACCCCATCAGGCTGGAACTCAACGAGCACGTGACCCTGCACTACGCCGAGCAGCACAGCAACGAGTACGACCTCACCCTGCGCTCGGATATCGAGCATCTCAATTTCGGCACCGTTTCCCCCGAGACCCTGTTGGGATGGTCGAATTCCTCGGAGCGTGAGCTGTTCAGCGCGACCGACAGCGGCGGACGCTGTGCCGTTACCCGGCTGGTGCGCATCGAGGGCGGTGAGATTTACCCGGCACGGCCACTCAAGCTGTTCATGATTACCAACAATCCCGACATCGCCAGTACCGACTGCCTGCTCTACGCCGTGGCGGACGACGGCAAGCCGGT
>JAWVYG010000463.1:0-3570 GCA_033722815.1 Halioglobus sp. | reverse complement strand
GCGAGGGGCTCGAGGCGCTCGCCCGGGGCGAGGTGCGCGGCACCCGCTTCCTGGCAGCGGCGGCGACGCCGGCGCGCAAGGCCTGGATCCTGCAGCAGCCGAGTCGGGGCGAGCTGCGCATCGACGCCGGCGCCCTGGCGGCGCTCCGGGCAGGACGGAGCCTGCTGCCGCGGGGCGTGATCGGGGTGGAGGGCGACTTCGCCTTCGGCGACGCCGTCGCGGTGATCCACGAGGGGGTGGTGGTGGCGCAGGGGCTCGCCAACTACGGCGCCGAGGCGGCGGGGCGCATCCGGGGTCTGCATAGCCGCGACATCGCCGCGGCGCTCGGCGCCAAGGACTACGACGAGCTGATCCACCGCGACAACCTGGTGCTTGTCTGAGGCAGGCGTGAGGCCCGTGCCAACCGGGCGGAGGCCGCCGGGATTACCGCCGCGGCCCGTCAGCTGAGCCAGCGTCCCAGCGGTGTCTTGATCCAGAGAAAGTCCATCAGCTTCTTCATGCCCTCGGCGCCCTTGGTGCTGTAGGGGTAGCCGTTCTGCATCTTGCCGCCGAAACGGTCGATGACGATCGGCATTTCATGGCAGTAGCCGCGCAGGCCCTTCTTACCGTTGACCTGCCCGACGCCCGAGTTCTTGCGCCCGCCGAAGGGCGCTGCGGGGATGCCGTAACTGACGGCCATGTCGTTGACACTGCACGAGCCGGTGTCGATGGCGGCCGCCAGGTTGTAGCCCTTTTCCTTGTCCCTGGTCCAGACGTTGCCGTTGAGTCCGAACTCGGAGTCGTTGGCGAGTTGCAGCGCTTCCTCTTCGCTGTCCACCTTCTGGATACACAGCACCGGGCCGAAAGTCTCCAGCACCATGATGTCCATGCTGTTGTCGACCTCGGTGATCACCGTGGGTTCGTAGTACAGGCCGGGTAGGTCGGGATTGCGCCGTCCGCCCATCTGTATGGTCGCGCCCTTGCTGCGCGCATCCTCCACGTGCGCCTCGATGATCGCCATCTGGCGGTCCCAGAACACCGCGCCGATGTCTTCATCCCAGCCATACTCGGGACCCTGGCGCAGGCTCCTGCCCCGCTCCAGCACGAGCCGGAGGAATTCGTCGTAGACCTCGCGCACCACGTAGATGCGCTCGGTGCCGCAGCAGTAGTGGCCCGTGTTCATGCAGGAGCCCACCCAGGCGCCATCGGCGGCGCGGTCCAGGTCCGCGTCCGCGCAGACGATCATCGCGTCATTGCCGCCCAGCTCCAGCGTACAGGGGATCAACTGGCGCGCGGCGGCCTGGGCCACCTTGCGGCCGGTGGCCACCGAACCGGTGAACGAGATCTTGTCGACCCCGCCATCGACGATAGCGGCGCCTGTCTCACCATCGCCCAGCAGTACCTGCAGGACGCCCTCCGGCAGTCCCGCCTCGCGAAAGATATCCTCGGCGAGTTTGGCAGAGTAGGGCGTGACCTCGGAGCCCTTGGCCACCACGGCGTTGCCGGCCATGATCGCCTGCGCGGCCTGGTTCATCACCAACACGAACGGACCGTTCCAGGGCGTGATCAGCCCGACGACGCCGAGCGGCTTGTACACGATGCGCAGCTGCTTCATGAGGCCGAGCATGCCGTGGACCCGGCGCTTGTGCGGACGCAGGAACTTCGCGGCATTCTTCGCGTAGTAGCACAGCTGGTCGGCCACGGAGAAGACCTCCATGCTCATGGCGTCGGTGCGGGCCTTGCCCGTCTCCTGCACCACGGTGTCGATGATGTCGTCCTGGCGGCGGATGACGACCTGCAGCGCGCGCTCGAGGACCGCGGCGCGCTCCTTCATACTGGTCCTGGCCCAGGCCTGCTGCGCGACCCGGGCTTTGCTGATGGCGGCCGCGACGTCGTCCGCGTTGGCGCAGACGAGTTCGCCGGTGGGCTCCAGCGTGACCGGGCTGCGCAGCTGCAGGTGCCGGCGGGAATCGTTGGACTCAATTGCCTCGAAGATGGACATGGTACAGGCCTCCAGGGGGAAGAGGGCCTAAACTAATGGTCGTTAGTTTCTCTGTCAATCACTATATCCATCCCGGTGCCCGAAACAGCCCCCGGGTCTGCCAGGCTCGACCCGGGCGGCGCACCCCGGCGGGGCTCAGGTACCGCGGCACAGGCGGGGATTGCGCCTTACACCGCGGCCCGATTGTGAAATAATGTCGCGCTTTTCGTCCACGCGCCCCGAATCCTATGCATGCCTCGCCCGAGCTATTGCTGATCCTTTACTGCGCCGCCATCGCGGGGGCCTCGCTGCTGGGCGGTTACCTGCCGAGCCGTGTGAGGCTGACCCACACCGGTACGCAGCTGGTGATGAGCCTGGTGGCAGGCCTGATGCTGGGCGTGGCGATTTACCATCTTCTGCCCCACAGCATCGCCATGCACGGCGGCCCGGGTGCCACCGATTTCGCCGTGTGGTGGCTGATGCTGGGCCTGACCGGCATGCTGCTGCTGTTGCGCCTGTTCCAGTTCCACGAGCACGATTTCAGCGCCGAGCACGGGGAGCAGCACGACCATCCCCCGCATGGCGCCGAGGGCCATGTGCACGGGCTGAGCTGGCTCGGTATCGGCCTGGGCCTGGGGGTGCACACACTGATTGACGGGGTCGCCCTCGGGGCAGTCATGTACGGCAGCGGCCACGAGCAGGGCCTGGCAGGCGCGGGCGTGTTCCTGGCGATCCTGTTGCACAAGCCACTGGACGCCATGTCCATCGTGACGCTGATGCGCGCGGGGGGCTGGAGTGCGCGGGCACGCCATACCGCCAACCTGCTGTTCGCGCTGCTGTGTCCGCTTGGGGCGCTGCTGTTCTTCTACGGCATGGATGGCTTCGCGCAGGGTGCCGCCGCGGTAGCGGCGGCGCTGGCGTTCTCTGCCGGGGCTTTCATCTGCATCGCCCTGAGCGATCTGCTGCCCGAGGTGCACTTCCACAGCCATGACAGGGTCAAGCTGACGTTCGCCCTGCTGCTGGGCATTGCCCTGGCCTATGGCATCGGGGTGCTGGAGCCCGCGGGCATTCACCAGGGTTGAACAGGAGACAGCTGTGGCAAAGGTAAAGCGCTATATTTTTCCACCGGTATGGCTGGCATTCGGAATCGTCGCGCAGTTCGTCTGTAACGAGTACGCGCCGCTTGTGCGCTTCACGAGCGGTGAGTGGCAGGCCGTCGGCGCGGTGGTGCTGCTCGCCGGGCTGGCCCTGCTGGTGCTGGCCGGCGGCCTGTTCAAGCAGGCCGAGACGGACCTGATACCGTTCAGGAACGTGACGGCGCTGGTCACCACGGGCGTCTATCGCTTCACGCGTAATCCCATGTACCTGGGCATGGCGCTGGTACTGCTCGGCTGCGCGCTTACCGTTGGCGCCGCCAGTGCGCTGTTGGTGCCGCCGGTGTTCATGGCGATCATCCACTTCCGCTTCATACTGCCGGAGGAGCAGATGCTGCGGGAGCTGTGTCCCGAGGAGTTCCCCGCCTATTGCAGCCGCGTGCGGCGCTGGCTGTAGCACAGTGGCGCGGCATCGCACCGTCGCTATGGCAGTCCCACCGCGTGCGCGGTACTATT
>JAWVYG010000462.1:0-3580 GCA_033722815.1 Halioglobus sp. | reverse complement strand
CTCGACGACGACGCGGGCAAGGAGCTGAAGAAGCAGGCCCAGTTGAAAACCATGGAGGTGATCGGCGAGGCCGCGGCGAACCGGCTGGATTTCGGCGAACAGGGTGAGGGCACCCACGGCAGCGCCGTCGACCTGATCAAGCGGCCCATCGAGGTGCGCAAGATTGCCGACAACGTGCACTACGCGACCGGTGTCGGTAACACGATGATGATCACGACGAGTGAGGGCAACGTCATCTTCGATACCGGGCTGGTGCTGCAGGTCGCACAGCAGATGAAGGCGCTGAAGGAAATCTCCGATGCGCCGGTACGCTACATCGTGCTCAGTCACTCCCACGCGGACCATATCGGCGGGACGAAATTCTGGCGTGAGGAGGGCACCGAGATTATCGCCCACGGCGATTTCGTCGAGGAGCAGCGCTACCTGTCCGAACTCGAGCCCTACCAGTACGGCCGCAATCGCACCCTGTTCCCGTGGATGCCCGCCTGGGAGGATCGGCCCGATATCGAGATGATGCGCTACGGCGGCATCGAGCCGACCATTACCGTGGGGGACTGGCAGACCCACAGCTTCACGCTTGGCGGCGTGGAGTTCCAGGTCATCGGCACGCCCGGCGCGGAGGGCGCCGACAACGCGGTGCTGTGGATGCCGGAGCAGAAAATACTGTTTACCGGGGATTTCTTCGGGCCGCAGTTCCCGCAGTTCCCCAACGTTTTCACCATGCGTGGAGAAAAGATTCGCAAACCCGTGGAGTACATTCGCTCGCTGGACCTGCTGCTCGAGCTGGACGCGGAAATCGTTGTGCCCAGTCACCTGAATCCCACGGTTGGCCAGGCGCAGATCAGGGCGGACATGCAGAAGATTCGCGATGCCGTTCAGTACGTGCACGATGAAACGATTGCCGGCATGAACGCGGGCAAGGACGTGTACCAGTTGATGCGCGAGATAAAGCTGCCTCCCCACCTCGACCTCGTGCAGAATCACGGTCGCGTCGACTGGGCCGTGCGCAGTATCTGGGACTACTACGCCGGCTGGTTTCACTTCGACAGCACCACCGCCCTGTATCCCGTACCGGCAAGGGACGTGTACGCGGACCTCGCCCGGGTGGCCGGCAACGAGGGCCTGCTGACACTCGCGCAGTCCTACCTGAACGAGAACGAGCCGGTGAAGACCCTGCACGTGTTGGAGGTGGTACTGGCGGCGGACCCGGTCAACAGGAGCGCGCTCGGGCTCAGGCGCGAGGCGTTACTGGTCCTGATGGAGCGCGCCGAGACGGGGCTGAAAAACGACTACGAAATCTACTGGCTGCAGTACCGCCTGGCGGATACCGCGCAGCGCCTCGAGGGTGAGGCGCTCTGACGCGTTAGCGCGGGCTGCGCTGCGGCGTCCGCCGGGTTGGCCTGGTCGCCTGCCCGCCGGCATTGCTGGTCGCGTCCAGGTTCGGCAGCGCTACCAGGTACTCTGCCGGGAAATCGAAGCCAGCGGCGTCTGCGCTCACCTCCACCAGGACAGGCTTGTCGAGCGTCAGGTAGGCGCCGCAGGATTCACCCGGGTCACAAATGAGCAGGTCGTTGTCGGCGTCCGAGCCGGCGATGATCTCGTACTGCCCCGGCGCGATATCCTCCAGCTCGAACTCGTACACGCCGCCCGCACCGGAAGACTCGTCCTGCGCCACCGGCTGGTTGGTCTGGGGATCGATCAGCAGCACGTACAGCACACCGACATCCGATGCGAAGTTGTCGCCGCCCACCGAGACGAAGACGCGGACATTGACCGTGTTGACCGTGGAAACGGCGGTGATGTCGGCGGAGTACACGCCGGCATCGAGGCCGCTGCGATCGACGCTCACCAGGTAGTCGCCGAAACCTGATGCGTCGATACCGGATGGCGCGACGGTCAGCCAGGATTCGCTGCCGTTAACGCCGGTAACCGCCAGGTCGCCGCTGCCGCCGTTGGACAGTGCGAGCTCCAGCTGGGTGGTACTGGCACCGAAATTCAGTGTGGCCGCCGAGGTGACGAGGCGCGGGTTGTCGGCCGGGGAGCTGCCGATGCTCTGCAGCGCCTCCAGCACCGCCAGCTGGGCGCTGATCATGCCGTGGCCATACAGGTTGTCGCGGCCCGCGGCGCCGAGGTCCTCCGTAATGGCGCCGGATTCCAGCAGTGCATCGATATCGCCCGGATCCAGCGCGGGGTTGATGCTCTTCATGAGCGCAATCACACCGGCGACATGTGGTGCCGCCATCGACGTGCCGTTGAGGAACGAATAGACGAAATTGGCCCCGCCGCTGCCGTCGGAGCCGCCGGTACTCAGCACGCCGTCGGGGTAGCCGTCACCGGTGACATCGACGCTGTTGTTACCGCCCGGTGCGGCGACGTCAATAGTGGGGCCGATGTTGGAGTAGGGCGCGAGGCGGCGCTGCGCGTCTATGGCGCTGACCGAAATGACGCCCGGGTAGGCGGCCGGGTAGCTCGGCTGGCTGCTCGCTTCATTGCCCGCCGCCGCGACGATCACGATGCCGCGGTCGCGCAGCTGCTGGATCAGGCTCTGGGTGCCCGGGCTGAAACCGGCACCGCCCAGGCTGAGGTTGATGATGTCCGCTGCCTGGGCCGGCACCTGTTCGGAGTCATTGGCCAGCCCGCCGGCGTAGCGCAGCGCCTGCTCCAGGTCGTAGCTCGTGCCCCCCTCTATGCCAAGTGCGCGCAGGGGCATGACGCGCGATGTGTAGGCCACGCCCGCCACGCCGCGGTCGTTGTTGCCGCGGGCTACCACGGTGCCGCTGACATGGGTGCCGTGGAAACTGCTGTTGCCGCCCAGCCCGTCGCCGGGGTCGGTCGGGACCGGGTCGATGCCGTTGCCGTCGCCGGCGTTGCCGGCATCGCTGACGAAATCATAGCCGTCGACGAACTGTCCCAGCAGGTCCGGGTGGCCCGGCAGGACCCCGGTATCGATGACCGCCACGATCGTGTTCTCGTCGCCTGTCGTGGTATCCCAGGCCTGGGGCAGCCCGATCAGGGGGTAGTGCCACTGCAGCGGGTAGGCCTCGTCGTTCGGTGTCGCCAGTGGGCGCACGCGGTAATTCGGCGCAGCAAAGCGGACCTGCGGGTCGCGGCGCAGGGACTTGATCGTGAGCAGCGTCTCCCAGCGGGCGCGCAGCGCCTCGTCGCGGAAGCTGTGCTGCTTGTGGATCGCGCGGCCGAGGCGCCGGGCGCGCTGCTGCTGCAGCGCGACATCCCGACGCAGTGCCAGCAGCCGGCTGCTGCCCCTGACGCCGGCGCGCTGGGCCAGCGCCATGCGTTCGCGCAGCGCCCGGCCGCCGTCCCCGGCAGCATCTGCCGCGGACTCGTTGTAGACGACCACCGCCTCCCAGGGCACGATCTCGTGCCGCGCAGGGGCGCCGGTGGCGAGTAGCTCGGCACTGCCGATCGCCAGCGTGTAGTTGGTCGCGCCGGAGAAGATCGAGGCGTTGATGAAGTAGGTGCCGTCCTGCTCGATCATCACACTCTCGATTTCACCGGTGTCCAGGGATGCATCGACGAGCACGCGTTCGTTGTCATACAGGTAGAGATCGGCATCTGCGGT
>JAWVYG010000461.1:0-3582 GCA_033722815.1 Halioglobus sp. | reverse complement strand
TGTTCGACGCCATCCGCGTGCCGCTGGACGATGTGAAGAGGATCAAGAACGCGGTGCCGGGTGCCACGGTCAACGACGCGGCCATCGCCATCGTCGGCGGCGCCATGCGCAGCTACCTGCAGGCCCACGACGAATTGCCCGAGCAATCCCTCGCAGCCATGGCGCCGATCAACGTGCGCTCGGACAGGGACGAGGCCGGCGGCAATATCGTTTCCACCATGACTGTCAGGATACGCAATGATATCGAAGCATCACTGGAGCGCCTCAGGGCAGTGCACGAGAGCACCCGGGACGCCAAGGAATACACCGAGGCCATCGGCGCCAGGGCGATGACCGACTACACCCAGTTCATCCCCTCCACGCTGACAGCACGCGCGGCCCGCCTCGCCTCGCGCTGGCACCTGGCCAACCGCATGAGTCCGCAGTACAACTGTGACATCACCAATGTTCCAGGGCCGCACGTACCGCTGTACAACACCGGTGCAAAACTGGTAGCCAGCTACGGTACCGGACCGGTACTCGACGGTCTGGGCCTGTTCCACGCTATCGGCAGCTACTGCGGTGATTTCATGATCAGCGCCACCGCCTGCCGCGAGATGATGCCGGACCCGGCGTTCTACCGGCAGTGCCTGCAGGACAGTTTCGACGCACTGCTGGCCGCGGCAGAAACAACTGCGCAGCGCGCGAAAAAGAGAAACACGAGCACAACTGCGCGAAAAGCACGCAAGAAGAAGGCTGCATGAGTGAGCTGAAACCGCCACACCCCCTGCTGGCACTTACCGACGCCCCGCGGGCGCTGCTCGACCTTGCCGCCCTCTCGGCCGCTGCGCCATTGCTGCGCAGGATCCCGCGCAACAGCAAGCGCCGCAGCGTCATGGTCATCCCCGGCTTCCTCGGCAACGACCAGGGCAATGGCCCGCTGATACGATTCCTGCGGTCAAAAGGGTATACCGCGACCGGCTGGGGCCAGGGCCGCAACCTCGGCGTCAGCAGTTTCAGTGAGGACAGACTGCGCCAGGCGCTGGAGCCTCTGATCGAGGCCGGAGACGGCCAGGTGTCGCTGGTAGGCCACTCACTGGGCGGCATCTATGCGCGGGAGATTGCGCGTATGGAGCCGCATTTCATACGCCAGGTCATCACCCTGGGCAGCCCTTTCGGACGCGGCAGGCAATCCGCCTCCCACGCCGACGGACTGTACCAGCGTCTCAACCCGCAGGCAGACGAACGCGATGACGAGAATCTGCTGGCGACACCTCCTCCCGTGCCAACCACCGCCATCTACACCCGCGCCGACGGTGTGGTGAACTGGCGCACCTCGCTGCAGTCGGGCTTCGATCACCACGTGCACAATATCGAGGTGGCGGGAAGTCACATCGGCATGAACGTAAACGCCACGGTGTGGTACTGGATCGCGAAAAAGCTCGCCGGCTGACATCGCGCCCGCGAGCGAAATCGCCGGTCGCTGGCCTAACTCAGCCATAGGCAGTATTCTTGCCCTTTCCGCATCTCGCGGCGGCCATACCGTCTGCGCAGGTCGCACTCCCCGGAGGAACAGCAAATGAAAAAGCTGAGCTTTGTCGACACCGCCTTTTTGCTGGCGGAGAAGCCGGAAACCCCCATGCACGTGGGCGGTGTGAGCCTGTATACCCTGCCCGAGGGCGCCGACGAGCAGGAATTCCTGCACGGGCTGGCGGACAACCTGCGCGACATGGACCGCCCCCTGCCGCCCTTCGGCGATCGACTGAAGACCGGCGCACTGGGGCTGGCGGGGCCCGCCTACTGGGAGCCGGACCCCGGCCTGGACCTGGATTACCACGTGCGCCACTCCGCCCTGCCCCGGCCGGGCCGCTACCGCGAGCTGTTCACCCTGGTGTCGCGCCTGCACGGCACTTTGCTGGACCGTCACCGCCCGCTGTGGGAGATGCACCTCATCGAGGGGCTGCAGAACCGCCAGTTCGCGCTGTATACCAAGACGCACCACGCCGCCGTTGACGGCGCGCGCTCCGTGCACCTGGCGCGCAGTATGCTCTCCGCGGATCCGCAGTCACAGCTGCCGGAGTCGCCGCTGTCACTGCAATCCTGGGAGCGCTACCGCGACAGCCTGCGGCTGGGCAAGCGACCCGACTTCACCGACGAGGAGGTGCGCAATGTCGCGGACATGCTCAAGGCCTCCTTCGACAGCGGCGCCAACGTGTTCCAGGCGCTGCGCGGCTTCACCCGCGCCTGGACCGGGCGCGGCGGCGACCTGAGCCTGCCGCACCTGCACGTGCCGCGCAGTTCGATCAATACCGAGGTGGACACCGCGCGGCGCTTTGTCGCCCAGTCCTGGCCCTTCGCGCGCCTGCACGCGGTGGCGAAGGCCTTCGACGGCACGTTCAACGACGCGGTGCTCGCCATGTGCGCCGGCGCCCTGCGCAGGTACCTGCAGGTTCACGCCGAGCTGCCCGAGGCGTCGCTGAAGGCCATGGTGCCGGTATCCATCCGCCAGGAAGGCGACATCGACTCCTCCAACGCCGTGGCGGCAATCAGCGTCGACCTGGCCACAAATATCGCCGACCCCGTCGAGCGCGTGCGCGCCATCCAGACCTCGGTGCACGCCGGCAAGGATTTTTTCCGCGGCCTGTCGGCGTCGGAGATACAGCTGTTCACCCTGCTGACGTCGATGCCGACGCTGATGCTGGTGCCACTGGGGCTGGCCTCAAGGCTGCCGCCCTACAACACCGTTATCTCCAACGTTCCCGGCATCCAGGAAACCATGTACTGGAACGGGGCGCGCATGGACGGCTCCTACCCGGCCTCGATCATCACCGACGGCATCGCCATCAACATCACCCTGCTGACCTACGACACCCATGTCGACTTCGGCATCATCGCCTGCCGCCGCTCGGTGCCGCAGGTGCAACGCCTTATCGATTACATGGAGGACTCGCTGGCGGAGCTGGAAGATGCCGCGGGGCTGCGGCGCGCGGCGCGCAGGAAACGTGCGGCCACTGCGCGCGGTGCGAAGAAAAAAACAGCGAGCAAGAGCCGGCCGAAATCCGGCGCGAAGGCGAAGTCAGCCAGCGCCGGTCGCAAGAAGCCGGCAGCAGGCACAAAGAGCAAGCGCGCAGCGCGCAAGAAAGCGCCGGCTAAAAAGCGCGCCGCGAACAAATAGCGGCGATGGCGCGGTCGCCGGCATAGGGCGACGTGCGCAACCGGGTAAACCACGACAATAACGCAGACGAACCGGGGGGCACTGCCTGAAAAAGACGCTGCTCATCCTGTCGGTGCTCGCCGTGCTCGCCGCGGCGCTGTACTTCTTCATCGCATCGGGCGGGCCCGAGGATCCCTTCGTCGCCGATTACGAGCAGCACTGCGCCAGCTGCCACGGCGCCGGTCTGGAAGGCGTGCCCGGCAAGGGTGGCGGGTTTCTCGCTACCGATCTGGCACACGGGGACTCGGTCGCCGACCTGGGCAAGAGCATCGCCCGCGGCCTCCCGGACCGGGGTATGCCGGGTTTTGCCGACAGCCTGTCCGCGGAGGAGATCCGCGGCCTGGCCATCTACATCGCGGAGCGCCGCGTCGACCGGGTGTTCACCGATT
>JAWVYG010000460.1:0-3584 GCA_033722815.1 Halioglobus sp. | reverse complement strand
GCCCGAATTCGCGCAACAAAAAGAAGCTGAGTCACCGCTGTACGCGGAGGAGACCGATGCGCCGCTGCCGGAAAAGCTCAACCCCAACACGCGCTACGCGTATTTCTCCACCATCGCCAAGGGTGGCAAATCGCTGATCAAGTCGTGCCGTGACCTCCACCTGCGCAGGACCGTCTGCTACAAGACGCTGCGCCCGGAGTTCGTGAAGGACCCGATCGAGAACCGGCGGCTGCTGCGGGAAGCGCGCATCTCCGCCGGCCTGCAGCACCCCAACACCGTGCCTACGTATGAAATCGGCCGCGACAACAAGGGCAACTACTACTTCACGATGAAGCTGGTGCACGGCTATACGCTGCGCGAGGTGCTGGACTATCGGGAACGCTACGACCTCACCCAGCTCATGGAAGTACTCGAACAGGCCGGGCAGGCCCTGGCGTATGCGCACTCGATGGGCGTGCTGCACCGCGACATAAAGCCGGACAACATTCTCATCGGGCCCTATGGCGAGGTGCTCTTGCTCGACTGGGGCCTGGCGAAGGTGTGGCACAAGGCAGATATGCTGGAAGGCGAGGAGGACACCGATGAAGTCGCGGGCGACCCGGGCATGACCGGCGAGGCAAAGCTGCAGGGCACCGTCATGTACATGTCCCCCGAGCAGACCAACCGCGACCCGGACATCTCCTTCCAGTCCGACATCTACAGTCTCGGCGCCCTGCTCTACGAATGCCTCACGGGTACCACACCCTTCCAGGGTGACCTCATTCCCACGCTACTGAAGCAGATTCGCACCGAGATGCCGCCCGATCCGCGCCATGTCAGCAAACAGCGAGTGCCGGACACGCTTGCAGAACTCAGCATGCGGTGCCTGCAGAAGGATCCCGCGCAACGACCCGAGTCCGTGGAGACGTTGATACGCGTGCTCAGGGAGGATTGGCTCAACGAGCTGAGGTCGGCGGGCAGCCCCACGAGCCGCAGCTGAAACTGACACATGGCAGAACTCTCTCTACAGGAAATCGCCAGGATTGCGGACAGCATCGAGGCGCAGGAGCATCCCCGGGACGGTGCGGGCAAGGCCATCACATGGCACAGCGCCAGCCGCACGGACCTGGGGCGCGTGCGCCACATCAACCAGGACGCTTTCCTGGAATCGCCGGAACAGCGGCTGTGGGTGATAGCCGATGGCATGGGCGGGCACAGCCGGGGCGATTACGCCAGCAGCGCCGTGGTCAACCAGCTGCGGGCGTTTCCCCGGCAGAGTTCACTCCTGGTCAACCTGCAGGACCTGGAAGCCCGGCTGCAGGCGGCCAACGAGCAGTGCCGCACGGCGTTCCGCAACAAGCGGCCGGGCACAACCGTCGTGACAATGCTCGCCCACGGCAGCCACTGCTTCTTCCTCTGGGCGGGCGACAGCAGGATCTACCGGCTGCGCGACGGGCAACTTGAGCAACTGACCGAAGACCACAGCCTGGCGCGACAGAAAGTCGCCCATGGCCAACTCACCGCGGAGGAGGCAGCCAACCACCCCTCGGCACATGTTCTGACCCGCGCCGTAGGGATTCACGAGAACCTGAAACTCGAGTTGGGCTACTGTGCCGTCGAACCCAATGACCGCTACCTGCTGTGCACGGACGGTCTCTACAACTCCCTGGAGCTCCCCGACATGCGGGCCCTGCTGGGCCACGGTGGTGCGCAGGAGGCGTGCGAAAACCTGGTCGACCGCGCCCTCGAATGCGGTGGGCAGGACAACATCACCGTCATCATCGTGGGCGCGGACCCGCAGAGTAACGCACCATAGGGGTGCATATCTTGGTCATTTGGCACCCTTCCGGTGCGCAAATAGCCCCGAACAGCCCCTCCGGGTCCCCGGCAGGAAGCAGGCCGCACGCCTAAACGCCCAATCTATGGGCGTTTTCTCGATTTCGTGACCGGCGCTGGAAGTTGGAACGGTTCTTGCTATTTCTCCGACTCCCAGAGGCAGGCTTCCGACACAGGGCTCCTCCGAACATCAACCCGTTACAAAGAGAATCGCAAGATGAAAAGCAAGTTAGAGTACATCTGGCTCGATGGTTACAACCCCACCCAAAGCCTTCGCAGCAAGACCATGGTCCGCGCGGATTTCAGCGGCAAGCTGGAAGACTGCCCGATGTGGTCATTCGACGGCAGCTCCACGGAACAGGCGGAAGGCAATGACTCCGATTGCCTGCTCAAGCCGGTTGCCATCATCCCCGACCCCGATCGCAAGAACTCCTACCTGGTCATGACCGAGGTACTGAACGCCGACGGCACGCCCCACGTGTCCAACGGTCGCGCCACCATCGACGAGGGCGAGGATGACGAGGACTTCTGGTTCGGTTTCGAGCAGGAGTACTTCCTCTGGGACACCGAGACGAACCGTCCCCCCGGCTTCCCTGCCGGCGGTTTCCCCGATCCCCAGGGTCCCTACTACTGCTCCGTCGGCGGCAAGAACGCGTTCGGCCGCCACATCATCGAAGAGCACCTGGACCTGTGCCTGGACGCCGGCCTGAACGTCGAGGGGATCAACGCTGAGGTAGCCGCAGGCCAGTGGGAGTTCCAGATCTTCGCCAAGGGCGCCAAGCGTGCCGGCGATGAAATCTGGCTGGGCCGCTACCTGCTCGAGCGCACCGCCGAGAAATACGGCTTCGCCGTGGAATGGCACCCCAAGCCCCTGGGCGACACCGACTGGAACGGTTCCGGCATGCACGCCAACTTCTCCAACGGCGCCATGCGTGAGTCCGGTGACGAAGAGGTCTTCAACAAGATTTGCGAGGAGTTCGGTAAGAACATCGAGCGCCACATCCACGTCTACGGTGAGGACAATCACCAGCGCCTGACGGGCCGGCACGAAACCCAGGCCATCGATGAGTTCAGCTACGGTGTCTCCGACCGCGGCGCCTCCATCCGTATCCCGGTGGGAACGGTTGAAGATGGCTGGAAGGGTCGACTGGAAGACCGTCGCCCCGCCTCCAACGCGGACCCCTACAAGGTGGCCGCGGCTATCGTAAAAACCACCAAGGAAGCCGGCTTCTAACAGTCTTCTTCCCGACCTGGCCCGGCACCCCCGGGCCGGGTTCCCTCCCCTGGTCCACAGCGCCATCCATTCAAGGGCTCACGGCCCTTTTTGTGCGACAGACCTGTGCCCCCTCGCTTATGCCGTTACTATTGTCGGTGCCAATCTCGTCAATCAGTCGCAGCGGGGACCCATACAATGCAGTGGCTACTTTCAGCCGTCGGCCGTCGGCAAAGCAGAGGCGCTATGGAATCACACCGACCGTTCAGGTGTCTTGTCACACCGTTGCTGGCCACCGCGCTGACCCTCGTCGGCTGCGCCAGGCCGGACGACGAACAGCAGATCGCGCAGAACCTGGCGGCCATCGAGGAGGCGGTCGAACGCAAGGATTTCTCCGAGATCGAAAAGTACCTGCACGGCAGCTTTGTCGCCAACGAGAAAATGGGTAGCGAAGAAGTCGGTCAGCTCCTGCGGGTCTACAGCCTGCGCCACCGCCGGCTAGGCGTCACCATCGTCGACAGCAGTACCACCATGCACGCAGACCTTGCCGACCGCG
>JAWVYG010000459.1:0-3586 GCA_033722815.1 Halioglobus sp. | reverse complement strand
CGCCAAGTGCATTAGAACCCGTCTCATATATACAATTATAGCGTGTTTCAGCGCCTGATTTCAGTGGCGTGGTTCGCAGAAACAGCAAAAGAGCGTAGCGGGTAAGCCGGCGTACCCACAGCGACTGCTACACAGACGCCTGCTTGCCCCGTCGTGCCCGCTGCACCAGCGCTGTCGGGGCATGACCCGACCGGGGTCCGACGCGTTGGCAATCGTCGTGTTATTTCTGCGCTACGGGCTTGGGCAGCGTGATCTTCAGCTTGCCGTTCTTGAACAGCTTGGCCTGGCAGTGATCGATGTCCACCGGTGCGGGCAGCGGCATCGACTGGTAGAAGCTGAGCCGCTGCGCCGTGGTGCCGCCGCCCTCCTCCTCGTCGCGCTCGTGGGTCTCGCTGTGGGTACCGAATACCTGCAGCACCTCGCCGGCGATCTCCACCTCGATTTCTTCCGCCGTGAAACCCTCCAGCTGGCACTCCACGATGAAGTTCTTCTTCTGTTCTTTCAGTTCCATCGGAACGGGTGCGGCCAGTTCAGACTGGGCCGCCAGCCAGTCGGCCATGGAGTCCTCGCGCCCCGGTTCACGATGCAGGGACAGGTAATACGCCCGCTCCCGGATCTTGTCCTGGAAGTGCCGGAACGCCTCCCCGAACCTGTCGGTAAGGCGTACCTCGGGCAAATCGCCGCTTTTTGACCTGGCCACACTAACCCCCCCGGAAACCTCTGCTTCCTGTCAGAAAAAATACCTTAAACAAATTGTCAGCCATTTGTGACAACCATGCGTTGCGGCACGTCAAACCGGGCGCAACTTGTCCGCACAGCGCTGACTGTCGGCAAAGGTCAGCGTGCGATAACGGCTCAGGCGCAGGGTGGCAGACCAGTAGTCGCCGGGCAAACCGGCCTTGAGCAGTAACTGCTCGAGGAACTCGCGGGGTTCCGCGAGCTGCTCCCACACCTTGGGCAGGAACGTGGCGCGGTGGTTGCGCTCCTCCAGTAACAGCCCGTCCATACCGGGTTGCAGCGCGTCGAGCAGGTCTTCGCGGCTGGCGACCGCCAGCGCCTCGGTTGCCGACAGGACGGAGATCTCGATGCGTATCGAGGGCAGTTCTCCAGGCTCTACCGGGAGAAAGCGCGGATCCCGGAACGCCGCGTCGTGGGCCGATTGTGCCACTGCGTGGGCGAGAGGGCTGGCGGACTCGAGCGAGCCGATACAGCCGCGCAGGCTGCCCCGGCTCTTCAGTGTCACGAAGACGCCGAGTTTCTCGCGCAAGGATGGCGACAGTCCATGTGCCGCGGGCGCGGTGGCGCGCTGCCCTTCGACGCCGGCCTCGATGGCGCCGCGGGCGATCGACAGCAGTTGCGAGCGCTCCCGCCCGCCGAGGTCAATGCAGACTGAAGGCGCCATAGCCCACCACCCGCTCGCGGCCACCCGCGGTGTCGCCGGAGTTACAGTATTGCAGCAATTCCAGCTGCGATGACCGGAACAACGCGCTGCTCAGGAAGCCGTTGAGGGCGCGTGCCCCGCAGGCCTGCTCACCGGACAGGGCGTTCTCCCCGGCGAGGATGCACTCGCAGGTTTGTCTATCCAGGCGCCGCGCCTCCTCGTAATCGTGGAAGTGCGAAAGGTCGGTACTGACCACCAGCAACGTCGCCGGGTCCGCACTCAACAGGTCCATCGCCCTGGCCACGGCCTCGGGTGCGCAGTCTCCCACCACTACCGGTACCAGGGAAAAATCCTCCAGCAGCGTCTGCAGGAAGGGCAACTGCACCTCCAGGCTGTGTTCGTCCCGGTGCGCCTCATCGCTGACGGTCACCCGCGGCAGGGCCGCAAGTTGTTCAATAGCCACGCGATCCAGCACCACGCCGCCCAGCGGTGTGGCGAATACATCCACCGACGGCACCGCCATCCCTTTCAAGTGGACGCGGTGTGCGGGGCCGAACAGCGCCACGCGCCGAATCCGGTCGCGGTGTCCGGCGAGCTGCTTGTAAGCGACCGCGGCGGTCTGTCCCGAGTACACGTAGCCGGCATGGGGCACGATGAGCGCGCGCGGCGGCCCGGCGCCGCTGTCCGCCGCGCTCTCCAGCAGCGCGTCCAGCTGCCCCTGCAGGCGCAGCGCTTCCGCTTCATAAAACAGGCCGGAAACCGCGGCCGGTCGAACATCCATCGAGATACACCCCGGGCATACTGTGGTATGGTACATAACCATACTTGAAATATGGGTATAAGTCTCCACCTTACAAGTGATGAATGATTCGATAGTTTCTACCCGCTACTGGCACCGGCGCCCCGACGGGCAGCTGCAGTGCGACCTCTGCCCGCGCCACTGTCACCTGCAGGAGGGCCAGCGTGGCCTGTGCTACGTCAGGCAGCGACTGCAGGACGAGGTAAAACTGGTATCGTGGGGCCGCTCCAGCGGCTTCTGCGCAGACCCCATCGAGAAGAAGCCCCTCAACCACTTCTATCCCGGCAGCGCGGTGCTGTCCTTCGGCACCGCGGGCTGCAACCTGGCCTGCAAGTTCTGCCAGAACTGGGACACCACGAAATCCCGCGAGATGGACACCATGGGCGACCGGGCCACGCCGGAACGCCTGGCCCGGGCGGCGCAGGAGCTGGAGTGCCGCAGCATCGCCTTCACCTACAACGACCCGATCATATTCATGGAGTACGCCCTGGACGTGGCCGCGGCCTGCCGCGAGCGGGATATTCGCACGGTGGCGGTGACGGCCGGCTATATCGATCCCGAACCCAGGGCGGACTTCTTCCGCTCGGTCGACGCGGCGAACATCGACCTCAAGGCCTTCAGCGACGACTTCTACTACAGGATATGCGGCGCCCGCCTGCAGCCCGTGCTGGAAACACTGCAGTACGTGCGCCACGAGACCGACACGTGGCTGGAGCTGACCACCCTGCTCATTCCCGGCGAGAACGACAGCGACGCCGAGCTGCACGCCATGACCGCCTGGGTGGTGGAGCATCTCGGGGCCGACGTACCGATGCACTTCACCGCCTTCCACCCCGACTGGAAGATGCGCGAACACAGGCGCACCCCGGGCGCGACACTGAGCCGCGCACGACGCATCGCCATGGACAACGGCGTGCGCTATGCCTACACCGGCAACGTACACGACGTGGAGGGCGCCAGCACGCGGTGCCACGCATGCAACGCGCTGCTCATCGAACGCGACCGCTACCGCCTGGGCCACTGGGGCCTGGACGAGCGCGGCCGGTGCGGCGACTGCGGCACCGCCCTGCCCGGCCACTTCCCGCCGCAGGCCGAGCCGTCGCTGGCCGCGCCCATCCGGGTCAGGCTGCAGTGAACGACAACGCGGCCGCGCCGCCCCGCACTTGCCTTTGCCCGGTGCGGAAAATACCCTGCTAGGCGGCGCCGGGAAATTCCCCGGCGCGCGACCACAGGAGCAAGCGCGTATGCCTGACGTAGCCATCCCCGATTTCGGCCAGTTGCTGGCGCCCTATATCGGCGACGTGCCCGAGGATGCCGTACCGGCGTTCCTCGCCCGCCTGGAGCGCACCGCCGCGGACCGCTACCGCATGTGGGCCAACGACGTGCCCGAACACGCCGAGGGCCTG
>JAWVYG010000458.1:0-3587 GCA_033722815.1 Halioglobus sp. | reverse complement strand
GGGTTGTCCGCCAGCGCGAACAGCGTCGGAGTGACCTTGTTAACCCGCTCGTCGGTGCACTGGGCGCTCAGCAGTACCGCTACCAGCAGGGTGTAGGGGTCACGGTGGTCAAGGGGTATGGGGGTTTCCGGGTAGAGTTCCTGCAGTTTGTGGAGGATGTAATCGACCCGCTCGGCCTTGCGCATCAACTAGCTCTCCAGTGCGGCGACGATACGCTGTGCGGCCTCGACGCACTGCTCGAGCGGGGCCACCAGGGCCAGGCGCAGTCGCAATTCACCGGGATTCTCACCCTCGGCTTCCCGGGCCAGGAAACTGCCTGGCAGGGCGACGACGTTCTGCTGTTCGTATAACCGCAGGGCGAATTCCGTATCCGCGACCGGTGTCTTCGGCCACAGGTAGAAACCCGCCGGCGGCGCGTGCACGTCCAGCTTGCCGTCCAGGATCTCCAGCACCGCGGAGAATTTCTCCCGGTAGCTGCGCCGGTTTTCACGCACGTGCTCCTCGTCCCCCCAGGCGGCGATACTGGCCAGCTGGTGATGTGGCGGCATGGCGCAGCCGTGGTAGGTGCGGTAGAGCAGGAAGTCGCGCAGGATTGCCGCGTCGCCGGCGACGAAACCCGAGCGCAGGCCCGGCAGGTTGGAGCGTTTGGAGAGGCTGTGGAAGACCACGCAGTTGCGATAATCGCTGTCGCCCATCTCGGCACAGGCCTGCAGCAGGCCCGGGGGTGCCGAGCTTTCGTCCATGTAGATTTCCGAGTAGCACTCGTCACTGGCGATGATGAAGTCGTGCTCCCTGGCCAGCGCCACCAGCTTCTGCAACTGCTCCAGCGGCGTAATCGCGCCGGTTGGATTGCCCGGGCTGCACAGGTACAGCAGCTGCGTGCTTTGCCAGGTCGATTCGGGCACGGCGTCGAAATCCGGTATGAAGCCGTTTTCGGCACGGCAGTTGAGGAAGTGGGGGCGTGCGCCGGCCAGTAGCGCGGCGCCCTCGTAGATCTGGTAGAACGGGTTCGGGCTGACGACGAGTGCCGCGCGAGTGGGGTCGATCACCGCCTGGGCGAAGGCGAACAGCGCCTCGCGGGTGCCGTTGACGGGCAGGACCTGTTGTTCCGCATCGATGCCGCGCAACTGGAACCGGCCCTGCAGCCAGCGCGCTATCGCCTGGCGCAGCTCCGGCATGCCCGCGGTGGCGGGATAGTTGGCGAGGCGAGCCAGGTTGGCGGAGATCTCCTGCAGCACGAATTCCGGCGGCGCGTGCTGTGGCTCGCCGACCGACAGCCTGATCTGCGGCTTGTCCGCGGGGCTGGCATCGCCAAACAGGTCGCGGAGCTTGCTGAAAGGGTAGGGTTCGAGGCTATCGAGGTAGGGATTCACGTCGCGTCAGGCCGCGGCCTGCTCGTCCAGTTCCTCGCAGATGGTGCGCTGGATCGCGGCGCAAACCTCGGGGTCGCGAATCGCCTGCCGCTGCGAGTCGGTGATGAAAAATACGTCCTGCACGCGCTCCCCGAGGGTCTGGATCTTCGCTCCCTGCAGTTCCACCCCGAAGTCGACGAAGATCTTGCCGATACGCGCCAGCAGTCCCGGGCGGTCCGGGGTGGCCACCTCCAGCACCGATACGTTGCGCGCCTCGTCCGTTTCCATGTTGGTCTCGGTCGGTATGAAGAAGGACTTCATCTGCCGCGGTGTGCGCCGTTCGACGATCCCCAGGACGCTATCGCTGGCCAGGATCTTGTTCAGGTACTCGCGAATCTGCTTCAGGCGCGGCGCATCCTCCGGGATGGGCTGGCCGTCGGAGCCCAGTACGAAGAAGGTGTCCAGGCTCATGCCGTCGCGGGCGCTGTAGATGCGTGCGTCGTGGACGCTCAGGTCCAGGTGCTCCAGCGCCGCGCAGACGCGGCTGAACAACTGCGGGTGGGTGCGTGCGTAGATGAAGATCTGTGTGGTATTGGCGATGTTCGACTCGGCGCTATTGCGCACCAGCACCAGCGCCTGGTCGCGGTCGCGGTGGTCGGCGATGCCCTCGGTATGCCAGGCGATGTCCTCCGCACGTTCGCGTACGAAGTAATCGTCGCCACGGTGTTGCCACAGTTCTTCCAGTTCCTCGGGGGTGAAGCCCCTGCCCTCGAGAATGTCGAGAGCGGCGTCGCGGGTCTTGTCGACCAGGGCCGATTTCTCCAGCGGGTTGTCCAGTCCGCGACGCAGCGCGCGGCGCGTCTCGGTGTGCAGCTGGCGCAGCAGGCTGCCGCGCCATGCGTTCCACAGGGTCGGGTTGGTGGCGTTGATATCGGCCACTGTCAGGGTGAACAGGTAGTCCAGGTGGCGCTCGTCGCCGACGTGGGCGGCGAACTCCTGCACAACTTCCGGGTCGGAGATATCCTTGCGCTGCGAAACGGCCGACATCAACAGGTGATTGCGCACCAGCCACACGACCAGCTCGGTGTCGTACTCGTCGAAGCCGTGGCTGCGACAGAACGCCTCGGCGTCAACGGCCCCCAGTTCAGAGTGGTCGCCGCCGCGTCCCTTGCCGATGTCGTGGTACAGCGCCGCGATATACAGAAGTTCCACCTTGTCCAGGCGGCGCGCGACGCGGCCGGATACCGGCAGGTTTTCCTGCATGCCGGGCACCATGAAGCGGCGCGCGAACTTGATCACTTCCAGCGTATGCGCATCGACGGTGTAGGAGTGAAAGAGGTCGTGCTGCATCTGGCCGACGATGCGCCCGAACTCCGGCAGGTAGCGCCCCAGGATGCCGTAGCGCGACATGCGGCGCAGCTGCCGCGTCATCTTGTTGGGACTGCGCAGGATCTCGATGAAGGTCCGCTTGTTGCGCTCGTCCGCGCGGAAGTCGTCGTCGACGAGGTGCCGGCTGTCGCGAATCAACCGGATGGTAGGTGCGGCGACGCCGATGATGTCCTCGTCGTTGGCGCACAGCAGGAATACCTCAAGCAGTGCGGACGGCGTTGCGGTAAACACCTCGTCGTGGCACGCCTCGATATAGCCGTTGCGCACCTGGAAACGCTCGCTGAGTGGTCGCAGGTCGTCCGCCATGTCCTGGCGCAGTATGGCCTGGTCGAAATACTGGATGATCACCTCGTTCAGCTGGCCCAGCGCGATGGCCCAGCGATAGTAGACCTGCATGAACTGCTCCACCGCCAGCTTGTCGCCGTCCTGCAGGCCCCACAGCGCGGCAAGCTCGCGCTGGTGATCGAACAGCAGGCGGTCCTCTTCCCTGTCGGTGATCATGTGCAGCGCGTAGCGCACCTGCCACATGAAGTCCCTGCCCCTGGAGAGGATGCCGATTTCCTCCTCGGTCAGGAAGTCGCCCTCGGTAACCTTGTCCAGCGAGTCCACGCCGAAGTGACGCTCGGTAATCCAGCCGATTACCTGCAGGTCGCGCAGCCCGCCTGGAGAACTCTTGATGTTGGGCTCCAGGTTGTACTCGGTGTCGCCGTATTTCTTATGGCGTTGCTGCTGCTCTTCCCGCTTGGCCACAAAGTAGGCCTTGTCGGAGCTCACCTCGTCGGAGTAGGCCTGTTCGCTCAAGGCTTGCCGCAGGCTGTCTGGCCCGGCAATGGTGCGGGTTTCCAG
>JAWVYG010000457.1:0-3597 GCA_033722815.1 Halioglobus sp. | reverse complement strand
TCTCGACCACGTGCAGGCCGCCCTGTTCCAGGTGCCCGGTGAGACCGGTTTCCTCGGTGACCATGGACTTGCCCTTGACCACGCGCTGGGCATCGTGGCGCTGGCAGATATCCAGCACGATACTGTTGAACTCGGCCTCATCCCGCGCGAAGTGCACCGTGTTGCCATTGCGCGCGGCATTTTCCTCGTACTGTGCCAGGTAATGGGCGAGGTTATCCAGCGCGTGCCTGCGCACCCGCTTGACGTGCTCACGGGTAGGTTCGAATTCCTTGAAGGTCGCCACGCCGGCGTCGCGCATGAGCGGTGCAAACAGCGCCATGGCGTCGCGCCGTTCGGCGCGCGGCGTGTCCGCCAACGCCTCGGCCGCGTTGTCGAGGAAGCGGTCGCTGCGCTGCTCCACTAGTCGGTCTCCCCGATAGCCGGGGCCTGCAGGTCACCGTTCAGCAACTCCGCGACATGCCGTACCTCGACATCGATGCCCTCGCGGCGCGCGCGCCCGGCCAGGCTGAGTAGACAGCCGAGATCACCGCCGGTGAGCAGCGTCGCGCCGGTACCCAGGGCGTCTGCCAGTTTGTCGTCGGCCATCTTGGCCGAGATGGCCGGCATCTTCGCGCAGAACGTACCGCCGAAACCGCAACACACATCGCGTTGCGGCAGCTCGCGAATGTCCGCGCCACATACCGAGCGCAACAGGTTGCGCGGTTGTTCCCTGATATCGAGTTCGCGCAGCCCCGCACAGCCGTCGTGGTAGGCGACCGGTCCGTCCAGGGCAGCTGTGAGTGGCTCCGGCCTGGCGGGAGCGATTTCATCGAGGAAGGTGGTCAGCTCCCAGGTTCTTTCCGCCACCGCCAGCGCGCGGTCGCGCCACTCGCCCTCCAGCAGGCGCGGGTAGTGGTGGCTGATCATGCCCGCGCAGGAGCCAGAGGGCAGGACCACGTAATCGGCATCCGCCAGCATGGCGATCACCTTTTTCGCCAGCGTGCGTGAGGCGCCGTAGTCGCCGCTGTTGTAGGCCGGCTGCCCGCAGCACGTCTGCTGCGGCGGGATGACCACCTCACACCCGCAGCGCTGCAGCAAGTCCAGGCTCGCGAACGCGACGGAGGGCCGGAACAGGTCCGCCAGGCAGGTGACGAACAGCGCCACCCGGGGACGGTCGCCATGCATTGCCTGCCCTGCAGTGCCTTCGCTCATGTGCGCGTTGATCCTGTGCCTGTGTGGTTGCAACCACCCGCGCAAAAATCGCAGGGCGGTCCGGTAGTATATCGGATGGGCAAAAGCCCTGTCGTTACACGGCGCTAAAAAAGCAGCGGGGTGGCGAGCGCGAATGCCGCCGCGCTGGCACATAA
Source organism: Halioglobus sp. (assembly GCA_033722815.1). Classification (GTDB taxonomy): domain Bacteria; phylum Pseudomonadota; class Gammaproteobacteria; order Pseudomonadales; family Halieaceae; genus Marimicrobium. The sequence goes on along the minus strand of JAWVYG010000457.1, from coordinate 2,251 downwards.
CACCAGCGCAATGACGGCCATCGCCAGCGGGTGGCGGCTCTGCAGGAGTTTCACCACTACGGTGGCGCGATCCACTCTCACGCCGCCGCGCACCAGCGGCGCCACGTGGGTGTTCAGGGACGACACGGTGAATCCCGGCGAGAGGCGGCTGCCGCAGTGCACCACCACGTCGTACAGGAGAAGGAAATTACCGCGATACTGGATCTCCGCGCCGGCGCCGAAGTGGTAGAGGTCCTTGTGGTCCACCAGTAACAGTTGCTCGTCGGTGGCGCCGATATGGCCGGGCGACTTGCGTTGCAGGATCACGAGGGCGCTCAGCGGTCCGGCGCCGAACAGCAGCAGTGCGGCGAGTTGCGACGTGCTGGCGCCGACGCCGACGGCCAGCAGGCAGGCGGCGATCAGCAGCACCGCGCAGGCCGCGATCCGCCGGCCGAGGGCGCTCGCTCGATCCGGCCTGTGCGGCACCCATTCCAGGCTGTCGGTGAATTCATCGATGGGCTGCGCGCCGCGCTCGCGCTGTAACCTGTATACCAGGCGTCGCAGCCGGCTCAGGTAGGCCAGCCCCAGGGCCAGCACGGCGAGCAGTGACGCCGCCACCAGGCCGCCCCGCAATGCGAGCCCCCCGATCCTGGCCTGCTGTTCGTGGCGTGTCGCCAGCTCCGTGAGCAACGTGGAGGAGAATGGCGCCTCGGGGGCGCCCTGCAGGTTGTAGCGCGCTAGCGACAGGTCGCTGCCCGTGTTGACCAGCACCCTGTCCCCCCATTTCACCAGGTCCAGCGGCAGGCGCCTGGCCGGCGCCTCTATCGTGTCGATGTAGTTCCACTGGCTGTCGAAGCGGTAGATCCCGGCATCGCGGCTGCGCGGGTTGTACATCACCACCCACCAGCTGCCGCCGGCGTCGAGAAAATCCGCGACGGCGGTGTGCTCGGCCGCTCCTTTCGCGGCCGGCAGCAACAGTATCTCGTCCAGCTGCTGGCCGAAAGCCTGTCGATCATAGCGGTAGACGCTGATGGCCGCGCCCTCCCGGCTGTTGGTCAACAGCAGCCCGCTGTCCAGGTTCAGTACGGGATTTGCGGCGAACTGCAGCGGGGCCCTCGCGATGACCTCGCCCTCGGCCGTCACCTGCAGTAATGCGCCGGCGTTACGGTCGGCGATGAAAATGCTGCCGTCGATTGGCTGTGGGCGGAAATCGCTGACGCGGGTGCCCGCCGGCAGCGACGGCAGTGGCGTGCATCCGGCTGCCGCCAGCTCGCAGCGCACAAGGGTAGCGGTTCCGGAATCTTCTGCGGCTACCTGGCCAGCGGCAGCACTGCCGCTGGCGAGCAACGCCCCGTCTGCGACGAAAGCCAGCGGCGGGCCCGGGACGTGCGCGCCGAGTGCGTCGCTGTCGATGGTTGTCACCGCGACGCCCGCGCGGTCGTGGTGCAGCAGCCTGTTGGCGGCGAGCAGGTACAGGTCTCCGCCCGCATCCACCGCGATGGCCTCGGCGCCCTTTACCTGCGCGGGAGGCTGCCAGTATTGCGCAGTGAGGACCAGCCCGGCGATGCCCAGCAGTGCCACCAGCAGGATGGTTACCGCCGTACGCTGCGTGCGCCGGGCCTGGGCCGGGCGCTGGCGGATTTCGTCGGTCACGCGAAATGCCTTCAGTGCGTAGAAGTTCGGTTCGCCCGCCTGCCGGCGACGTGCCCTGGCGGCGCTTCCTGTGCCGCCTCCGGTGCGGTCGCGCTGTGGCACGTCCAGGCGTGTCCTGACGCTCCCCGGCGCTGTCCGCGCGCTACCGGGACGGGCCAGTTCGGCGGCTCCGCGCTGGATCGCCTGTTCCTCGAGGGCGCTGCGCTGCGCGGGTTCCCTGCGCGCAGCTTTGCTGGTCGCCTGCCGCTTGGGGGCCGATTTGCGCGGGGATTTTGCCCGCGACGTCTGCTGCGCGGGGGACTGCGTTACCTCGTCAAGTACCTTGCCCAGGGCAGCCCCGGCGGCGGCGTCCCTGCGCCGCGCGGCCCTGGCCTGTGCGTCTCGTTCGGCTTTCTGCCGTTCCACCTCCGCGCGTTTGCGCTCACGCTCTGCCCGGGCGCGTTCGCGCTCGGCCTTTCTGCGCTCGAGCCGGGCTTTCTCCCGCTCGCGCTCAGCGGCCTCGCGTGCCGCTCTTGCCGCAGCCTGCCGTTCCCGCTCGGCCTGCCCCGCCGCTTCCCTGGCCGCGCGCTCGCGGGCCTGCTGCCGGGCCTGTTCCTCCTCGCGCCGCCTTTTTTCTTTC
>JAWVYG010000456.1:0-3599 GCA_033722815.1 Halioglobus sp. | reverse complement strand
GATCTTCCTTTGGCGGTTGAGCACGAGAAGACCGGCTTCGTTTACGACGCGGGTGATGAACAACAGCTCGTGGCGCAGCTCGAGTATCTTATTACCCACGCCGAAATATGCAGCGAAGTGGGCCGCAACGCGAGCATCGACGCGTCGCGACACAGTTGGGAGCGCATAGCCGGGTACGCCTTGCAGGCGGCCATGTCCAGTCAGCCGACCAGGCCGCTTTCCCGTACGGGATAGAAGGCAGATCGTTATGCGGCCTACGACGTACGAAAACGCCTTGCAGCTCGCCGCTCCCTTGTCAGGTGGCGCGTACCACGACGCACTGCATGAACTCAGGCGCTGGCAGCTGCAAGCGGACCAGCTGAGCCGTGTCTCTGTAGATGCGCACGGCACCCTGCAATTCGAGGCCGAAACGGCCGGGCCATTACGCTGGTTCGCCTATACCGGCGGGGCGCTGCGCCGCGTCCGTCCGCAGGACGATCGCAGGATACCCCTGCTGGACCGGGAATCCGGCCGCGTCGCACCGTTTTCGCTCGAAGTGGTTAGTTACCGGCCCGGCCGGCGAATTGTCTTGACCCCCGCAGACCGCTCCGACGCGGTTGTCTTCAAGGGCTACCGGAAGGGGCGAGGGGCGACCGCGGTAAGAAACCACGAAATGGCCATCAGGGCATGCAAAGGCGGAGGTTTCGAGGTCCCTTCCCTTGTCGACTATACCGAGGAACGCGATGTGCTCGCCATGGCCAGGCGGCCCGGAGTATCACCGCCCGTCAGCGTTGGCAATGCACCCGTCTGGCAAGCTATCGGGGCAGGTCTGCGAAATTTCCAGGAATCGTGTGAATATACAGGCCTCGACACGTTCACCTGCAGAGACGAGCTCGAGGTTCTGGATGAACTGGCCAGACGCTTTGAGCTGTGCGACCTGCAGCTGCCGTCGTCCTGGCAAGACGGCCGGGATGCGCTGGGTAAACTTGCCGGCAGCCTGCCCGGACCCTGCCTCGGCGCGGCGCACCGTGATCTGCACGATGGTCAGTTCCTTGTAGCTACCGACGGTCTGAACCTCCTGGACTTCGACCTGCTTTGTCGTGCGGATGTGGCACTGGATCCGGGAAACCTGCTCGCCCATATGTTTTTGCGTGACCTGCAGCGTGATCCGGCGTCGGCATTGTCGAATGCACGGGCATGTGGCAACGCGCTTCTGTCGGGGCTGGGGCGGCAAGGCGACACCGGCTTTGAACAGCGGGTTCTTTTCTACCACGCCTCGACGCTCTACCGCCTGGCACTTGTCTATGCGCTGCGGCCCCGCTGGCATCACCTCGTTCCCTCACTCGTTCACCTGGGTGAGGAGCGGCTACGTGAGGCAATGGCCTATGCGTATTAGAGACAGATATTCCCTGGTCAGATGTGCCCTGATCCTGTTGGCAGCGTTGGTTGTGCCTGGCTCCGCAAACGCCTCCAATTTTGAGGAAATACTGGTGGGGCACTGGGTTGAGGTACGCGGACAGATGGACGAGCGCGCTGTGATGAAGGCGCGGCGAATCGATCTCGTTGCACCCCGGGATGAGGAGGAAATTATTGGCGAAGTCACGACTTCCGTGGCTGGTGATCTGCACATTCTCGGCAAACGCCTGCGACTTTCCGACGCGACGGAGTATCGAAACCTGGCGCCCGGCGACCTGGAGGGTATGCGTGTCAAGGTAGAGGGGCTGTACATGGATGACCACGGCTTTGCGGTCGATACGGTAAGCGTACGGGGTCCGGGGCGCGAGCGAATAACCGGCCGCATCGACGGCGTATTGACGATTGGCGACGGTTATCTGCTGAAAATAATGGATATCCTCGTATTCGTGGATGCGGACCTGGTGCTGGGCCTGGAACGACCCCTTGAGCAGTACGCCGTTGTACCGAAGAGAACGACGTTGCGCGAGGAGCAGGCGCCTTCTGAGGATGACCAGTTCGGAGAAGGTGTCCGCATCGGGCAAGCGGTCCGTGTGGCCACCATGGTCGAGACCCGTTTCAAGCGCGAAGACAACTACAATCTTGACGAGGAGGAAAGAGAAGACCGCGATGATCTCGGCGTCGCCGCTCGCACGCGGGTGATGCTGGATCCGTCAGCCTACGGTATCACCGCTCAGCTGGAGTTCCGCTACAACCGTTTGTGGCGCGATGATGATGAGGATGGCTCGCTGGATACCGCGGACAGTCGCATGGGCGAGAGTTTCCTCTCGTTTAACGGCGCCCTGGGCGACGATTTCGATATGTACCTGGGTCGCATGGATTTCGACGATCGCAGGGAATGGTTGTATGACCAGAACCTGGATGGTCTGCGTCTCTTCTGGAAAATCGGAGACCTGGTGGCGGAGGCGTCCGCAACGACCATCCTGTCTGACGGTAATCTGCTGGAAGAGAATACGGACAACTATACGCTTTACCTGAGCGATGCCCGGCAAAACTATGCGGCCTATGTCGTGCATCGTAAAACCAGCCGCCCCTTTGAGCAGAACATCTCCCATTTCGGATTGCGAGCATTCGGCGAGTGGCCGAAGAATCATGATAACTGGCTCGAAGTGGCCGCGATTCATGGTTCCAGGAAAGACCAGGACGGCAAGGCCACGCTGGGTGGCTGGGCGATCGACGCCGGTACCACGTGGCGGATTGGCGACCACTGGTATCTTACCGGCGCCTGGGCCTATGGCACGGGTGACGGAGATACTAACGACGGCTCCGATAATAATTTCAGGCAGACCGGCCTGCAGGATAACAATGGCAAGTTCGGCGGGGTCACGTCGTTCCGCTACTACGGCGAACTGGTGGATCCGGAGCTCGCCAACCTGCATATCGCCACCCTCGGCCTGGGGTACCGTTTCAACAAGGAGAGCTCGCTAGACCTCGTTGGGCACTACTACCGGCAGGATGAACCGGCACGCAAATTGATCGATTCAGACCTGGATATGAAGGCCAACGGTATTGATCGCGAACTGGGCTGGGAGGTGGATGCTATCCTGGGGTGGCGGCCGTCGCCGACGTGGGACCTGGAACTGGTGTACGGCTGGTTCAAAGCGGGAAAGGCATTCGAAGATGCCAGCGATGCATCCGTGGGCAAGGTTCACGTGAGGTTCCGGTATTAGCGGCGGTCCCCGCCTTCTCGATCCCACCACTGCAGGCACCGACTTACCCTGCGTGCAACGGCCGCATTCGGTCTGCGCTCCAGGCATTCATAGCCAAAGCGTGTCAGCATATCCCCGGCGATACCCTCGAAGACTCCCACATCCTCCGGCGACATTTCCTCGCGCCAGTCCCGCAAGCCCTGGACTGGCGGCAGCCACGCCGCTTTGGCGGACAACCCGGATTGACGGCGCGTCTTGCCGCTATGGTAGTTGGCCATACTTTCGCTGTAGGGCAGTTCGAGGAAGCTGGCGATTTTCCCGAGTTCCTGCGGGGGATCGGTTACCAGGTCCTCGTACCTCAACTGGTGGTACAGACCCGGGGGAAGGGCTCCGCCGTCACGGTCCCCCAATCCCACCTGCCAGCGCCACCACAGGGCGCAGGTCCCCAATGGGTCATCCTGCCAGAGGCGCCATTTGCCCGGCCCCTTGTTCTCTGTC
>JAWVYG010000455.1:0-3600 GCA_033722815.1 Halioglobus sp. | reverse complement strand
TGTATTCAGCTCAAAAAAATCGCCCATATATTTAATCAGGCCAGGAGAACTCCAATAGCTCCCTATACCCAACTCTGTACAACAGAGCCACATATTTTGTACCCCGCACAACTCCAACCTCGGCGGCGGGCTGATGTTCGAGACCGCGCGCATCACCAACAGGGACATACCCACGGACCCGGTGACCGCCGATGAAGCGGCCCGCCGCGCGCGCTGGAATACCCTGTTCGAAGTGATGCAACACAAGGGCTCCTCAGAGTGTGACAGCCGCCTGCCGACATGGTCGGAGGACGAGTTCTGCGCCTTCGAGAAAATGGGTTACGACCGCTTCGGCGGCAAGAACACCGGGCAGGTGCGCTTTACCGACTACGCGTGGCTGACCCCGCTGATGGGCGACCGTATTCCCGAGACCGTACCCCCCACCGAGGGCAATTTCCTGCGCTACGCGCTCAAGAAGGGCCTGCAGCAACAGGCGGAGCTCGGCGTGAACAGCTTCAAGTACGGCCTCATTTCCAGCACGGACACCCACATCGCCGCGCCGGGACTGACCATGGAGAAGAACCACCCGGGCCACGGCGGCGCCGGCATGGGCGCGCGCGATGGCGTCCCGCTGGGGCTTCCCGATGAACTCGAGTTCGGCCCCGGCGGGCTGGCAGTGCTGTACGCCGAGGAAAACTCGCGCGACGCGCTGTTCGCCGCGATGCAGCGCAGGGAGGCCTACGCCACCAGCGGCACGCGGCCCGGGCTGCGCTTTTTCGGCGGCTGGGAATACGGTGACGACCTCTGCGCGGCCAGCGACATGGTCGCGCGCGGCTACGCCGGCGGCGTGCCGATGGGCGGCGACCTGCCACCGGCGCCGGCCGCGGACGCCGCGCCACGCTTCGTGATTTCCGCCAGTATGGACAGCGGCACGACGCAGTACCCTGGCAGCCCGCTGCAGCGCATCCAGCTCGTCAAGGGGTGGTATGACGACGGCGAACTGCACGAGCAGGTGATGGATGTCGCCGGCGGGCCCAACGATGCGTGGGTGGACATCTACTCCTGCGAGCAGAGCGGTTCCGGTCACAGCCAGCTGTGCACCGTGTGGGAGGACAACGACTTCGATCCCGACGCGCAGGCCTTCTATTACGCGCGCGTGCTGGAAAACCCCAGCTGCCGCTGGAGCCAGCGCATCTGCGCCGATGCCGGCGTGCGCTGCGACGACCCCGGCACCATCCCCGAGGGCATGGACAACTGCTGCTCGGGCGAACACCGCAAGGTCATCCAGGAGCGCGCCTGGACATCGCCGGTCTGGTACACGCCGCCGCGCTGATGGCGCTATAATTCCAGCGCCGCGCGCCTCGATGCGGGTAAGCGGCAAGACGTTGAATCAACCTCCGGGGTTTCAGCTATGAGCGCGAACATCGCCTGTCACGGTTGCGACCTGCTCGTGGATGTGTCGAGACTGCGGCACGGAGACAGCGCGGTCTGTCCCCGCTGCGGAAACTTCCTCACCCGTTACCGCCAGGACGCCTTCGGCAATACGCTGGCGTACGCCTCGGCCGGCCTGATCCTGCTGCTGATGGCCTGCAGCTACTCCTTCCTGTCTTTCTCCGCCAGCGGCCTGGAGAACGACATCACGCTGGCACGCACGCCGCTGGCCCTGTGGGACTACGGCATGCCGGGAGCGGCGCTCATCGTGGCCGCCTTCATTATCATCATCCCCGCCGCCGTCCTCATCATGCTGGTGGCGCTGTGTATACCGCTGTTGCACGGCAACTACCACGACTGGATGATCACGCTGGCCCGGGGCATCTTCATGACCCAGAACTGGGCCATGGTAGAGGTGTTCATCATTGGCGTTATCGTATCGCTGGTAAAAATTGCGGCCATGGCAACCGTGTCGCTGGGCGCCTCCTTCTGGGCCTACATCGCGTTCTCGATCTGCTTCACGCTGGCCGTGTCCAGCCTGGACCGCTACCAGTGCTGGGAGCAACTCGAGGCACTGCGGCGCCAGTGAGCAGGTCGACCGCCAGCGCCGCGGGCCTCACCGCCTGCCACCTGTGCTGCAAACTGGCGCCAAACGGTACCGCGCGCTGCCCGCGCTGCGGCTCGCCACTGCACCCGCGCAAGGAACGCAGCCTGCAGCGTACCGTGGCGCTGCTCATTACGGCGTGCATGCTCTACGTTCCCGCGAACATCTACCCGATCATGTACACCGACCAGCTCGGTTACACGGAAGCGTCCACCATCATGGGCGGCGTGCTACTGCTGATCGAACTGGGCTCGATCCCCATTGCCGCTGTCATCTTCGTGTTCAGTGTGATCGTTCCCAGCGGCAAGTTGATGACGCTGTTTTACCTCGTGTGGAGCGTGCAACGCCAGCCCACCCTGGACGCGCGACAGCGCACCCTGCTCTACCGGGTGACCGAGTTCATTGGCAAGTGGTCGATGATCGACGTCTTCGTGGTTGCGATCCTCGCGGCTTTGGTACATCTTGGCGGACTACTGGTCGTGCGGCCCGGACTGGCCGCCATGTCCTTCGCCGGGGTGGTCATCGTGACCATGGTCGCGGCGGAGTGCTTCGACTCGCGATTGATCTGGGACAGGGAAAAATGAAGGGCGAAGAGGCGATCGTTCGCAGGGCCCATGCGCTGTCGAGCGTCTGGTTCATCCCGATACTGGCGCTGATTCTCGGGCTGTACATGGTGGTGCACAACTGGGTCAGCCAGGGCCCCGTCATCGAAATCGCGTTCAGCACGGCCAACGGCCTCGAGCCGGGCCAGACCCGCATCAAGTACCGCAACGTCGACATGGGCGTGGTGGATAACGTGCGCCTCAACGAGGAGTTCGACGGCATCATCGCCACTGCCAAGCTGGACAAGCAGGCCACGCCGCTGCTGCGGGAAGACACGCGCTTCTGGGTCGTAACCGCACAGGTGGGCCTGGACAGGATTACCGGCCTGGACACGCTGCTGTCGGGGGCCTACATCCAGCTCTCCCCGGGGTCTGGCGAGGAGGGCAGGCGCAGCTTCGATGCGCTCGACCAACCGCCCCTCACACCGACCCACGCGGACGGCCTGCGCCTGCAGCTCACCAGTTCCCACGCCACGTCCGTCAGCAACGGCGACGCCGTGCTGTTCCGCGGCTTCAGGGTCGGCAGGGTGGAGAACGTCCGCTTCGATCCCGTTTCGCGTATCGTGCGCTACGTCATATTCATCGACGCCCCCTACCACGAGCTGGTCAACAGCTCCGTGCGCTTCTGGGACGTCAGCGGTATCGCCATAACCGCCACCACCGAGGGGGTGGAGGTGAATACCGGTTCGCTCGATACCGTGCTGCTCGGCGGTATCGCCTTCGGGACGCCCCCGGGCATCCCCGAGGGCGAACCGGTGGAGCACAACGCGCAGTTCCGGCTCTACGAAACCTATGACGAAATCGTGCAGAACCCCTATACGTTCGGCACCTACTACGTGGCCTCCTTCAGCCAGACCATCAAGGGCCTGGCACCGGGCGCCCCCGTGGAGTACCGCGGGATACCCATCGGCCGGGTCGAGCGCCTGCTGCTGCGCGAGTCGATGTCCGAGGCGCTGGCGGAAGGTTTCGAGGGGCGAGGCCGCC
>JAWVYG010000454.1:0-3602 GCA_033722815.1 Halioglobus sp. | reverse complement strand
TCTGGTGGGTTGCGCTGTTGCGCGCGTCCGGCCAGGAGGTGAAATCCGGGTAGCCATCAGTAGCGTGGTTGAACCCGGGTGTCGAGCCCGCGGCCAGCGGACCGAGGATCTCTGACACAGACAGGTTGCGATTGTCGAAGGCGTAGCCGAGCAGGTCCCTGCGGCCTTCGTCGCCATGGGGAATGCTGCAATTCGGCAGCGCGTGCTCCACTCCCAGGCGATGGAACGGCGCGCCGTGATAGATGCCGCCTCCGGCGAAGCCGAAATTGGTAAACAGGTGGCTGTGGGTTTCGACAAAGCCGAACAGTGTGCCATCGTCGAAGGTCGTGCGGGTGACCTCGCCCTCGGCGTCTGTCGACAGTTCGGGGAAGTCTGTGCAGCCCGACTGCTGTGCGAACTCGACGGTGTTGTCGTTGCTGCGCGTTGCGCTGATCCCCGAGTTCGACAGGAAGCCGCCGGAGAGGCGATGGCGCAGCCACATGCGCCCGGCGCCGTCTTCGGGCGCGATGAGGTCCCACTCGCCCTCGGAGACGAAGTTGTCGTCGATTTCGATAACGCCGTCGACTACCGCCGTATCGGACTGCAGCTGCGCGCGGCGGAGCAGCGCGCTGCCGTCGGAGACAAGGTAGTGGTTGTCGGTATCGAGCAGCAGGTAGGTGCCCAGGTCGGCGGCCTGCATGCGAAACCGTGCAGCCTGTTCGGGCGATCCCTGGCTTGCGCTGAATCCATCGCCGCTCGCGGCCAGGAAGCGCTCGCCACCGCCGGCGCCGAGTGCAACGCAGCTGCCCGCGTAGGCAAACACGTCTACCGCGCGCGGCTGTGCCGGGAATTCGTCGGATGAATCGTTCAGGCACGCGCTGAGCAGTGCCGCCGCCAGGCACAGGGCCGGGACTTGGATTGGCCGCAACATGATTATTGTTCTCCAGGGCGCGGGTACAGGCGTATGTTACATGACCTGAACGTTGACGGCAGTGGCGGGAAGTAATTGAGGACAGATCAAATTAATTGGGGACAGACCACGAATTTTTTTGCGGCTTTGACGAAAAAATCGTGGTCTGTCCCCAATGAAAGCTGATAGGGGATGACGTGCGGATCTGCCTGGGCGGCGATGTCCCGACGGACACCGAGTTCCACTCCATCACCCTACAGACCAAAGTCAGTATCCCCGGCGCCAGGGTGTACTGGAACAACTACGGCGGCAAGTAGGCATTAATTGGGGACAGACCACGATTTTTTTTCGGCAGAGCGAGAAAGAATCGAAAAAATAGGGGACAGACCACGATTTCCTGGCGCTGCAAGGAAATCGTGGTCTGTCCCCAATTAATGGTTCAGTCGGGAAGGTAGCGCCCCTCGTTCTCGAGGTAGTTGCTGTACAGCTGGGCGCCGTTGACCGGGCGCGAGCAGAGATAGCCCTGCCACAGGTCGCAGTCGGTCCGCTTCAGGAAGGCCAGCGTCTCTTCGTCTTCGACGCCCTCGCAGACCACCGACAGCCCCAGCCCGCTGGCCATGGAACTCACCGCCGTGACGATCGCCGCGTTCTGCGAATCGGCGTGCACATTCTCGGTGAAGGAGCGATCGATCTTCAGCTCGTCAACCGGCAGTTGCTTGAGGTAGCTCAGCGAGGAGTAGCCCGTACCGAAATCGTCGATGGAGATGCGGCAGCCGAAGGAACGCACCTTGGCCAGCAGGCGCGTGTTCTCGCGCACGCTGTCGATGATCTGGCTCTCGGTCAGCTCCACGGTGAGGAACTCGGGTTCGAGGGCGTTGTTCTTCAGCGAGCGCTGCAGTTCCTTGAAGAACATCACGTCGTCCATCTGCAGGGCGGACACGTTGACGGCCATCTGCAGGTCTTTCAGTCCCTGCTCGCGCCAGGCGGCGCTCTGCCGGCAGGCCTCCTCGATGACCCAGCGCCCGATGGGCAGGATCAGGCCGCTCTCCTCGGCCAGCGGGATGAATTCGTCGGGGCTGACCATGCCCAGCTCGGCGTTCTGCCAGCGCAGCAGTGCCTCCACGCCGTAGATGCGATCCGAGGCCACGTCCACCTTCGGCTGGTAGTGCAGCACCAGCTCGTCGCGCTCCAGCGCGTGGCGCAGCTGATTCTCCATGGACAGACGGCGGCGGGAGCGCTCGTTCAGTTCGCTGGAGTAGAACTGGTAGTGGCCCGACCCCTTGCGCCCCGCCTGCTGCAGCGCGCCGCTGGCGCAGCGCAGCAGTTCCTCGGCGTTCTGCGCGTCGCCGGGGTAGGTCGCGATGCCGATGTTGCTGTCCAGCACCACCTCCTCGCCTTCGATATGCAGCGGCTGTGCAATCACCTCCGCCACACGGCGCGCCACGATGGAGGCGCTCTCCTCGGTGTGCATGCCCGGCAGCATGATGGAGAACTGGCCCGCCGAGACGTAGGACAGGCTTGTCTCGAGTATCCAGTCTTCGCCGCCGGCCAGCTTGTCGCTGTTGCGGATGACCGACTGGATGCGCTCGGCCACCGCCACCAGCACCTGGTTGCCCACCTCGGGCCCCAGGGTGCTGTCGATGTTGCTGAAGCCCAGCAGGCCGGCCTGGGCGACGCTCAGCTTGTGCTCGTGGCGGCGCGCCAGCTTGATGGCCCAGTCCAGCTCCTCGATGAACAGCCGGCGATTGGGCAGGCCGGTGATGCCGTCGTAGTAGGCGAGCTGGTCCTGGTAGGCCTTCGCCTCGAGGGTGTTGCGCAGGCGCAGTTTCAGTTCACTGGGGTCGACGGGCTTGGACAGGAAGTCGGTGGCGCCCAGCTCCAGCGCCTGCAACTTGGTCTCCGCTTCCGCCGAGGCGGTGAGCACGATCACCGGCAGGTGTTTCAGGCGCTCGTCCCTGCGCATCTCCTCGAGGATATCGAAGCCGGAAATGCCCGGCATGACCAGGTCCAGCAGCAGTACGTCGGGCCGCTCCTCGCGCACCACCTCGAGCACCCGGTCCGGCTGGTCCACCTTGATGAATTCGCTGTAGCCGGCCTCCTCGAGGAACAGCTGCACCAGGTCCATCATGATCTGCTCGTCGTCGGCCATCATGATCCTGGCGCCGGACGAGCCGTCCGGGCTGAAGGCCTCCACCGGGGCCGGTGGTTCGTGCGCTGCGGCTGCGAGGTTATCTGCCATTGTCACTCTCCACGTCGCTTCAGGCCGCGCTGGGTCCGACGATGCGTTCGCTCGCCCCGCGCAGGTTGTGCACCAGCTTGGAAATATCCTGCGGCGCGGCGTTGCGCGCCGCCTCTTCCAGGTCGCGGCCGATGTCGCTGAGTATGTCGAAGCCCACCGAGCCACCGGCACCCTTCAGCCAGTGGGCCACCAGGGCCAGCTCGTTATAGTTGTTGTCCTGTTGCAGTTGTTCGATTTCTTCCATCTGGTCCTGCAGGCGGTCGCTGAAGCGGTTGATCACCGGGTGGAAACTGGGGTTGCCCTGCAGCCGCGACACCAGCGGGCCGGTCTCGTTGGCCGCTTCGAGCGGCGGCGCACCCTGCGCCGCCTGTTCGCCATTCACCGGTTGCCTTGCGTTGTCGACGTCGACGGCGACGTCGCCGGTGCCGGTGGCCAGGCGTGCCACCAGCACGCGCACCTCCGCCAGCCGCGGCT
>JAWVYG010000453.1:0-3604 GCA_033722815.1 Halioglobus sp. | reverse complement strand
TCCTTCAGCAGGCCGTCGTTTGTGCCCACGCCCGAGCTGTCATAGAACACGTCCACGTCCTGGCCTTCGCCGGAGAACACCAGCGCCTTGATGGCCGCTGCCAGCATCTGCGGGTCGCGGCCGTTACCCTCTATGACGTTGTCGTGCACGTAGATTTTTTCCGGTACGGGGTCATAGGTTTCCTTGTTGATGTCGGCGCTGTTGATGTAGTAGCTGACGATCACCACGCCGGCGGACTGGTTGCCGCGAATCTCGTTGCCGAAGGCCTCGATGTCGTCGTTGGCCATGATCATCAGGCCCGTGCCCGTCGGCACCAGGCCGACGATATTGCCCGCCGGTGCGAAATTGGGGGTGTTGTTGTCGATGATCAGGTTGTCGAACACGCGGGTGGCCTCGCCGCCCTGCACCGGCGGGCCCGGGAGGTCGAACACCAGTATGCCGCCGGTATTGGCGGTCGTTTCGTTGTCGTAGACATCGGCGAACTTCGAATTCTCGATCTCGATGCCCGCCACGTTTTCCCATACGTAGTTGCGCCGCACGATGATTTTTTCCGACTGGCCGACGTAGACGCCGGCGTCGCTGGCGCCGCGCACGCGCGAATCCTCGATCAGCACATTGCTGCACTGCACGGGGTACAGGCCATAGGCACCGTTGGCGGTATCGGGGCCGTTGGTCCATTCCACGCGCACTCGCCGGATCGTCACGCCATTGGAGCCCTTGACCTTGATCGCGTCCCCCGGGGAATCCTCCACCGCGAGGTCTTCCACGACGAAGTTGTTGCCCGTGGCCAGGATACTCTGGCCGCCGGTGGTCTGGTTGCCGAAGTTGAGGACCGTGCCGCCGTCCGCGCTCATCCCCTGGCCGCGCAGCACCACGTTGTCTGCGCTGACCGTCAGTTCCCCCCCAAACTGGAATACGCCGGCCGGGAACTCGACGATAGTCTTCGCCTCGGCCTGCAGCACGGCCTGCAGCGCCCGGGCCTCGAGGTCTGCGCCCGGAGCCAGTTCGACCAGGGTGTAGTCGGCGAACTCGGCTTCGACAGGGTTTTCCGGGATTGCGACAGGGCCGCCACCATCGCTGCCATTGGAGCAGGCCCACAGCAGGGTGCAGGCAAGAAACAGTCCGGTCAGGCGGAGGCTGGCACGGCCCTGTACCATAGCGGTTACCGGGATCATTGGGGCGCTCTCGATAGTTGTTATTAGACGAACGAGTATACCAAGGTGGCGCGGTTGGCCCACGATTTTTTGGCGCGGCGGTGCAGCGGAACGGGCCGTCAGCAGAAGCGGATCAGTGTTGGCAATCCACCGGTCGCGGTCCCCGTGGTTGTCGAGGAGGCGCGTGCCCGTCGTAATCAGGGTGGGCTGTGCCGACCGGCCAGGGAAAAAGCAGCCCGCGTGGGGCGGGCTGAACTACGGAGACCGATACGCCCCCCCGAATCACCGACCCCTAACCGCTGGTCGCGGCGGTCTTGGGGCGGTTGGGAGGCGTCTCGGGGTCAGCATCTGCTGTTGTTGGCACGATTTCGTGCCAGGGGCGGTATACCGTGTTCTGCTTGTAGGCTTCGTCGCCTATCTCGATCAAGACCGACTCTCTGCGCGCTTGTGTGCGCCTGCCCGAATTGACCAACTTGCTGCCGAGTACCGTCATGGCTGCTCCCCGGGTGGTTTATTGACAACTAGTAGTGGCTTCCACCGTGCCGCAAAGGATAGGCCAGCCGGGCGTGCCGATGCAGGGCGCCGCGGTACCCATATGTGGTAGCGCGGCGACCGCCCGATTGTCGCCCCGGGGTGCCCGATTCTATCCGGGAATGATTCTGCGAAGCCGCTATAACTGTAGGAAAAATTTAAAATAATAGCCTTCCGAAGGTCGATGTCGGTGGCGTGCCGGCGGGTGCAGGTTTACAAGCGATGGGTGATAGGGCAGGGTTGCCCAAATGAGGTATCGGCGCGGCGACGGGAGACGGGTGCATGCTGGGTAAGGTGGGACAATTCAGGGATGGCCTGGTGGGCAAGTACGAGTCCAGGATTCGCGAGCGGGCGATCACCCAGGCCAAGGCGCGTATCGCGTTGTCCGAGCGCCAGTTCGAGGATTTTTCCGAGGACGAACTGGAGGTCATCGTCAAGGACGAAGAGGACAAGGTGAAGCGCAGCATCAAGCAGTCCGCGGTGGTCGCGCTGCTGATTACCCTGGGGCTCGCCTAGGTCGCGGCATGCTCAACCAGCTCCTCAAGTTCACGCTCGTCAGCTCCGCGCTGCTGTGGTTGCGGCCGCGCTGGAAGGGGCTGCTGGCACTGGTGGTATTCGTGCTCATGGTGCACGTGCTGCACGGCGAGTACCTCAGCTACGTGGAACTGTCGGAGAACGACGAGTTTCTCGTCTGGTCCTACGTGGTCAAGTGGACGGCGCTCATCCTCGGTGTGCTGGTCTACTTCCTCGTCGTGCTGTCCGGGGGCGGTACCGCCGCGGAGCCCGCCGCGCTGTTCGAAACGCGCAATAAGCCCCGGGCGCTGCCCCGGGGCGGGGCGGCCACCGACAGCGCGGTTGACGACGGCTTCGACTTCCTGCGCGACAAGAAACAGCTGCAGAGCCGCGCGGAAAAACTGCTGGCGAAACCCGACCCCGATTCGCGCTGACCGCGCGCCCTGTCCGACTGTCCGTTGCGCGATTGCACGGGTAACTGCGGGCCCCGTCGCGCCTGTTCCCCAGGCCCGTCCTCCCGGCCACCACCCGTGGCGTTACAACCCGAAAGCCCGTTCAGCTGCGGTTCAGCCTCGGCGTGAGATACCTGTACCCGGACAACACGGGGGTTTGCCATGAAAACACGTAGAGCTCGCTTATGCGCCGGCCTGTTGCTGGCGCTGCCGGTACTACCGGCATACGCGCACGGTCCCGGCGGGGGCCCGGCGCACAGTCACGGCTACGACAACGACGTGCCGGTGTTCCAGCTGCTGTTCTCCGGCTCGCCATCCGACGCCATAGATCGCTCGAAGGTCTGGGGCGTGGAGATGCAGGGCAACCTCGAACTGGGCAGCGGCTTCGCCCTGGGCCTGCACGGCATGCTGCAGAACCAGGAATACGGCACCATCGACACGGACCGCTGGGGTGTGGGGGCGTCGCTGAACTACTACATGAACCTCGACCAGCTGCGGCCCTTCGTCGGTGTGAAGCGCACCTACTACGGCGAGCTGGGCGGCCACGAGGATGCCCTGGACTGCCTGTACTGCTCCGATGTCGACGAGGACTATGAAGGCGGGGAGGACTACCTGACCGCGGGGCTCATATTCAACAAGCTGGTGCTGCAGCTCGACTACCGCCTCAGCGACCGCGGCAGCGACTGGTCGGAGTCCGGCTACGATCCCTGGGGCGTGGGCCCGACGTTCTACGACAGTTTCGACGGCGTGCCGGACCCGGAGTATATCCTGCACATCGGCTTCGCGTTCTGAGCATCGCCGCCAACAGTCCTGCGCCTGCAGCTCTGTTCAGCGCGTCGCGGCTTCCGCCAGGCTGCGCTGAATATAGACCAGTTCCGGTTCGTTGACGTCGACTGCCGGCAGCTCGTCCTTTTCCACGTAGTAGTCGTTGGTGAAGGTCCACGGCGCGTGCAC
>JAWVYG010000452.1:0-3610 GCA_033722815.1 Halioglobus sp. | reverse complement strand
GGCGCGTCCTGCGCCGCTGGTATCGCAATCGCTACCGCAGCGAGGCCCTGCTCAGGCTGCGGCAGCTGGGGCAAGGCGATGCGGGCGAAGACTGGCTGTGCGAGCTCAACAAGTTGCTCAAGCTCACGGCGATGGAGGCCTACTCCCGGGAACACGTGGCTCCGCTGGCCGGACCCGCCTGGGTAGAATTTCTCAACGCGCAGTGTCCGGAGCCCCCCTTCTGTCAAGCGCACGCAGACCTGCTCGGCCGCGACGTCTACAGCGGCAGGACACCGGCGGAGGCCGAGCGCCGGCAGCTGCTCGATGCGTGCGCCGTTTGGGTGGAGTGCCACAGCGAGGCGGGCCATGTTTGAACTGGCGTTTCCCTGGGCACTGGCGCTGCTGCCGCTACCGGCTGTCATGCTGTTGCTGCCCCCGTACAGGGAGAGCCGCGACTCGGTCAAGGTGCCGTTTTTCGGCAAGCTGGTGGAACTGAGCCGGCAGCGCCCGCAGCGCGGCGCGATGATACTGCAGCGCGACCGCGCACAGCGCTTCCTGGTCGCCTTCATGTGGTGCTGCCTGGTGCTCAGCGCGGCGAAGCCACAGTGGGTAGGTGCGCCGGTGGAGCAACAGAAATCGGGCCGCGACCTCATGGTCGCGGTGGACCTGTCCGGCTCCATGGCCACGCGCGACTTTTCGCTGGGCGGCGCGGAACCGGTCAATCGCCTGCAGGCCGTAAAGCATGTCCTGGAGGAACTGGCCGCACGCCGCGACTCGGACCGCCTCGGCCTGATCGTGTTCGGCAGCGCCGCCTACCTGCAGGCGCCCTTCACGGACGACCACCAGGTATGGCGCGCGCTGCTGGATGAAACCGACATCGGGATGGCCGGCCAGAGCACGGTGTTCGGCGACGCCATCGGCCTTGCGATCAAGCTGTTCCGCGAGAGCGGCTCCGACAACCGCGTGCTGATCATTCTCACGGACGGCAACGATACCGGCAGCACCGTCCCGCCGGTGGACGCGGCCAAGGTGGCGGCGGCGAACGGCATACGCATCTACACGATCGCCATCGGCGACCCGGCCGCCGTGGGTGAGGAGGCGCTGGACAGCGCAACGATCGAGCGGGTATCGCGCATCACCGGCGGCCGCGACTTCCACGCCCTGGATCGCGCGGAGCTGGAACAGGCGTACACAACCCTCGGCAGGCTCGAACCCAGGTTGTTTGAAACCGTGTCGTTCCGCCCGCGCCATAGCCTTCACTGGCTGCCCGTGGCGGTGGCGGTTGTACTTTATTCCCTCTACCACAGCCTCGCCAGCTGGCGCGCGTGGCGGACCCTGGCGCGGCGGGAAAGAGCCGATGCCTGAGGCCGTACTGGAGCACTTTCACTTCCTGCGACCGGGCTGGTCACTGCTGGTCCTGCCCTGGCTGGCGATAGCCTGGGTACGCGGCAGGCAGCGGGCTCAGCGCGACCTGTTCGGCGGCATTATCGCCGCGCACCTGCTCGAGCACCTGCGCCTGACCGACTTCCGTTCGCGCTGGTTCAACCCGGGCACCGTGAGCCCGTTGATCGTGCTGCTGCTGATCGTGCTGCTCATGGGCCCGAGCTGGCGCCAGCAACCCTCGCCGCTGAGCGAGGACGAGAGCGCCCTGGTTGTATTGCTGGATGTCTCGCGCTCAATGCAGCAGCGCGACGTGCAGCCCAGCCGGCTGGAACGCGCCAAGCAGAAGGTGAGCGACCTGCTGGCCCTGCGCAGCGACAAGAAGACGGCGCTCGTCGCCTTCTCCGGATCGGCCCACAACGTGCTGTCGCTGACCTATGATCACGACATACTGGGGCAGTACCTGGCGGCCATCGAACCGTCGATCATGCCGCGCGGCGGCAAGTTCCCGGAATACGCGCTGCCGCTGGTGGACGACATACTGCGCGAAAGCGCCGGTCCCGCCACGATCATGCTGATCAGCGACGGCCTCGGCGCCGACAGCGCGGACCTGTTCGCCGACTGGTTCGAGACCCGCGGGCACCAGCTGCTCGTACTCGGCGTGGGGTCCGAACAGGTCCCCGAGGGCGCGATCCCGCTGGAGCGCGACGCCCTGGCGGCGCTGGCGGACAACAGCGGCGGGCACTACCTGGAGCTCACGGTGGACAATACCGACATGCGCCGCGCCAGTCGCAGGATCGACAGTCATTACGTGATCGTGGAGGATTCGGCGCTACCGTGGCTGGACAGCGGTTACTGGCTCGTCTACCCCACGCTGGCACTGTTCCTGCTCTGGTTCCGCCGCGGCTGGACCCTGACCTGGGCCTGGCTGCTCGCGCCCTGGCTGTTGCTGACCAGCCCCGCGCCGGCGTACGCCCAGGAGCCTGCAGCCACCACGGGGCAGGCGGCCGGGCCGTCGCTGGTACAGCGCTTTGCCAACCTGTGGCTGACCGGGGACCAGCAGGGACGCATTCTGCTGCAGCTGGGGCGCTACCCTGGAGCGGCGCAGCGGTTCGACGACCCGCTGTGGAAGGGCATGGCGCACTACCACGCCGAGCAGTTCATGCTGGCTGCGGAGTACTTCTCCCGCAGCGACAGCGAAACGGCGCTGTTCAACGAGGCAAACGCCAGGGCGCACGCGCGGGATTACCTGCGCGCCCTGAGTCGCTATGACCGCCTGCTCGCGCGCAACGCGGACTTTCCCGGTGCGGCGGCGAACCGGGCCAGGGTGCAGGAACTCGTGGACGAGATAAACCGGCTCAGCGCGAGCCAGCAGCAGGAGGCGGGCGTCAGCGGCGAGGACAAGGCGCTGGGCGGCGAAGACGCGATACCCGCACTGGGCGCAGACGAGCTGGCATGGCAGGAAGCCGAGCTGTCCCGGCTGTCGGCGGAAGAGATTCTGCAGGATCCGGCCACACGTGAGATGTGGCTGCGCTCGGTGCAGCAGGATCCCGCGGATTTTCTCGCCATCAAGTTCGGCATGCAGTTACAGAACAGGGACAGGGAGGCAGGTCTGTGAGGGGCGCAGTGGTGCTGGCCATGCTGATCGCGCTGCTGACCGGCGCGGCCGGTCGCGCCGTCGCGGCAGGATCGCTTGCCGCGCTCAGGGCGCAGGGCCAGCTGCAGGTGGCAACGCTGGTGCAACCGGCCACCGCCGTGGTGCCCGGCCAGAAGGCGGAGCTGGTTATCGAGATCGCCACAAACACCTGGTTCACCGGCGGCACCCGGGTCACCGTGCCGGAAGTGCCCGGGCTGGTCATCCTGCAGAACGAGCAGTTTGCCACCAACGCTACGCAGATACGCAGCGGCCAGACGTGGGTGGTACAGCGGTGGACGCTGGACGTTTTCGCGCAGCGTGCCGGAGCATTCACCGTGCCGCCGGTACGACTGCAGGTAAAGGTGAACGCCGGCGAGAAGGGTGATATCGAAGGGGAGCTGTTCACGCCCGCTACCGACATCGAAGTACAGCTGCCGGACGAACTCGCTCGCATCAATCAGTGGACGGCGGCGCCCGCGTTCGAAGTCAGCCAGCAATTCGACCGCGCGCTCGACAAGCTGGCGGTGGGGGACGCGCTCAGTCGCGACATCGTGCTGCAGGCAAGCGACCTCATGGCCATGATGCTCCCCGCACCGGCCACGGGACAGATCGCCG
>JAWVYG010000451.1:0-3643 GCA_033722815.1 Halioglobus sp. | reverse complement strand
GATAACGCCGCATTCCGTTTCTTCTCCTACCGGGATCCCCGTCTCGGCGACACCCTGCGGGACTTCGACCAGGCTGTCAGCTGGCTGCTCGAGGAGCGACACGAGTGGCGCCAGGTCGAAGAGGCCATACTCGGCGTCATCGGCAGCATCGACAAGCCCAGCTCTCCGGCCGGCGAGGCCAAGCAGGATTTCCACAACCGCCTGTTCGGTCGCACCCACGACCAGCGCGAGCACTTCCGGCAGCAGGTTCTGGCTGTGAGCATCGATGACCTGCGCCGGGTTACCTCGACCTACCTGCAGCCCGCCGCGGCCAGCACCGCGGTGATAGCGCCTGCCGGCCAGTCTGGGGCCACGGCCGCGTTGCGCGAGGCGCAGGACCTGGAGCTGCGCGAATTGAACTAATCGGGGACAGACCCCAATTTCTGGCACGGGAGACCGGGGACGAGCCCGACCTTTCGTCAGGCCAGAAATTGGGGTCTGTCCCCTCCTACCTAGAATCCAGGTCCGTGGCGCCATGCGCGGTGCTTGCGACGCTGTTCCTGCAGTTCCTCAAAGCGCGCGCGCTGTTCCTCGTCCAGCAACTGGTAGATCTCCGCACCGGTCGTGGCTCGAGCGAGGGCCATGTCGGCGGCGACGGCGCCGACCTCCCCGGCCAGCGCCTCCGCCCTCGCGCTGTCGAAGTCGCTGCGCAGGTCCGCGAGTTCGCGCTTCAGCTCGCGCATACGCTGGCGATTGTCACGTGCCCGGTCGGCATTGCCAGACAGGATATCCATTACCGCGTCTTCCTGCTGCCCGGACAAGTCAAGCCGTGCCGCCATGCGTTCCGCGAAACGCTCCGGATCCAGGCCGTGGCGTTCGGCGAACGGCGGCTTGGACCAGCTGCTCGCTGCAAAGCCCACTGTCACCGCGCCTGCGGCCACCGCCGCCAGTAAAGTTCGTTTGGCTGTCTTGTTCATCGTGTCGTCTCCTGCGTCACACTTGCCGTTTCGGTCTGCCCGGCGCCCCTGCGCCATGGCCTCGAGGAACAAGACTAGGGCCTGCCCCGGTTAATCTCAGCAGCCCTCGGGTAAAGAACTGTAAACAAAGGCTGCAACGGGTTAAGTAGGATGACTTTGGCCCCGCCGTTGTTCACACTTGTGCACTGGTGACACGAAGGGAAACCATGAGCGACATCCTCATCATCGATGACGACCGGGAGCTGTGCACCCTGTTGCAGGACTTCCTGCAGCTGGAGGGCTTCAGCACCCGTGCGCTACACGACGGCGCAGAGGCGGTCGCACACCTGCGCGAAAAGGGTGACGACTGCGACGCCGTGGTGCTCGACATCATGCTGCCCGGGCTGCAGGGACTCGATGTGTTGCGCCAGCTGCGTTCCTTCAGCGAGGTGCCCGTGATCATGCTGACCGCGCGCGGCGAGGATACCGATCGCATACTGGGCCTGGAGCTGGGCGCGGACGATTACCTGCCCAAGCCCTGCAATCCCAGGGAGCTGTCCGCGCGCCTGCGCGCCGTACTGCGCCGCGCCCGGCAGCCCGACACCGGCGCCCCTGCCCCGCGGCTCGACGTCGGCACAACGAGCATCGACAGCGCCGATCGCACGGCCCGCCACGACGGCGTGGACCTGCAGCTCACCAGCGCCGAATTCAACCTGCTGTCCATCCTCCTGGCCAGCGCCGGGGACGTGGTGGACAAGGACATCCTGAGCGAAAAGGGCCTGGGGCGACCACTGGCACCCTACGATCGCAGCGTCGACGTGCATATCAGCAAGATACGCACGAAGCTGGCCGCGGCCGGCGGCACCGACCTGATCGTCAGCGTGCGCGGCGCGGGCTACCAGTTCCGCGTGGCCTCCGCGGACCACTGATATGCGCGGCAACCTGTTCGTCAAGATATTCATCGGGTTCTGGATCGTGACCTGCGCCGTGCTGGGCAGCTGGATGCTGAGCAGCAGCTACTTCGAGGAGCAGACCCCGTCGATGGCCACCGGCCGCCCGCCGCACGGCCCTCCCCACCGCTTCATGCTGCGCACCCTGTACGAGCTGCAGCACCTGCAGCGCCAGGACCTTGCCGCCGCGCTTACGCGGGCACGCGAGCGCCACGCTGTGGAAATATACCTGCTGCGCGAAGACGGCAGCGAACTGTTCGGGCGGCCAGTGCCGCAGGCAGTGGCGGACACGGCGCAAGAGCTGCAGGGCGCGCGCCGCAGGGTTTTCTCGCGATCACCGCAGGGCCGGCTGGTGGGGCACGACATCTACCGGAGGGACGACGGGGCATTGCGCGCCGTGTTCCTGTTCCAGCCCCGGGAGCGACGACTGCTGGACCTTCTCGGTGCCAACCCGGCGCTGCGTATCCTGCTGGCCGTGCTGATCAGCGGATTGATCTGCTATGGCCTCTCAAGGCTCATGACCAACCGCCTGAAGGCGCTGCAGCTGGCGTCGCGGCGGCTGGCCAACGGAGAGCTCGACACCCGCCTGCAGGTGCGCGAACGCGGCGGCGACGAGACCGACGAGCTGGCGCGCGATTTCAACAGTATGGCGGCGCAGCTGGCACAGCGCATCGAGGCGCAGAAGCGCCTGTTGCGCGACGTGTCCCACGAGTTGCGCTCACCACTGGCGCGGCTGCGTATTGCGCTGGCGCTGGCGCAGGACGACGAACAGGCCCGCGATGCCCACCTGGCACGGATCGAACAGGAAATCGAGCGGCTGGAGGAACTGATTGCGCAGTTGCTGTCCAGCGAAGCCGGTGAAATCGCGCTGGATTCCCACGTCGACCTGGTGGCGCTGCTGCGCCACCTGGTCGACGACGCGCGCTACGAGGCAGGCGCCAGCGGCGTCGAGGTCACCCTGCAGTCCCCCGACAGGCCCGCGATCGTCGCCACGAGCGGCGATCTTTTGCACAAGTGTTTCGAGAACAGTCTGCGCAACGCGCTGGCGCACACGCCCGGGGGCGGCGAGGTACGTGTGGAGCTGGTCGCGCAACAGGGACAGGTTGTGGTCAGTATCGAGGACGAGGGACCGGGCGTACCCGGGCAGGACCTGGAGAAAATCTTCGATGCGTTCTACCGCGTGGACACGGCGCGCACGCGGGATTCAGGTGGCTACGGCCTCGGGTTGTCCATCGCGCGGCGCGCCGTGCTGCAACATGGCGGCGGCGTCACGGCGACAAATACCGACCGCGGGCTGCGCATCACCGTGACCCTGCCCGGCGCGTCCGCGGGGGCTGATCCGGCGGGCGAACCGATGTAGAATTGCGGCGCCGCTGCACCCGACAGCCGGTTTAACCCGACAGCATCGAAGACTCGCACCATGCCTGAAATATCTCCCGTCGCCGGCGCACTGGGCGTCGAAATCAGCGGTATCGACCTGGGCCAGGAGCTCAGCTTTGATACCGCCGCACAGGTCCGCAGCCTGCTGGTCGAGCACGAGGTGATTTTCTTTCGCGACCAGGACATCAGCCCGGCGCGGCAAAAGGCCCTCGCGCTGAGCTTCGGCGCGCTGCAGACCCACCCCGCCTACGCTACCGTGGACGGCTTCCCCGAGATCACCATACTGGAAAGCACCCCGGACAAGCCGACCAAGATCGAGGCCTGGCACGCCGACATGACCTTCCGGCAGCATCCGCCCATGGCGACCGTACTGCGCTC
>JAWVYG010000450.1:0-3643 GCA_033722815.1 Halioglobus sp. | reverse complement strand
GGCCGCTCGCCGACCAGGTCGAACTTCTTCACGATCACCGCTAGCGCCAGCGGCAGCAGCACGAAGAGCGCGCCGCCCAGAAAGAACCAGTATTCCCTGTCCATAGCTGCTCCCGCGAGTGTTACCCGGACTGATCGAGATTACACGGGATAACGCCTGCGTGAAATGCAGCGCAGGCGTGTTGTGGAACCGTAGACGAAGCCGTGGAGCGATCCCGTGAATCGGATTGTGGCTATTCCCGCCGCGCCAGGGCCGCTGCCAGGTCGGGGAAGGCGTCGCCGGCGCGCGGCTCGGTCTCGAAGGGGCTGACCGCCTCGCCGCACTCGGAGCAGGTCAGCACGGCGTGAAAGTCGTGGCCGCAGGCCTTGTGGTGCTGCACGATGGGCGGGCCGTCTTCGCCCGCGTAGTACTTGTCGCCCCAGCCGACGATGGTCAGCAACACGGGATACAGGTCGACGCCCTTGCCGGTCAGGTGGTACTCGTGGCGCAGCGGGCGCTCCTGGTAGGCGTGCCGGCGGATGACGCCCTCGGATTCCAGCAGGTTGAGGCGCTCGGTGAGGATGGTGCGCGAGATGCCGAGGCTGTCGCGCAGGGTCTCGAAGCGGCGCGCGCCCAGGAACAGGTCCCTGAGAATCATCAGCGTCCAGCGATCGCCGATCACCGCCAGTGAACGCGCCACCGAGCACTGCTGCTGTGCCAGTTCATGCCATTTCATCGCGCGTCCTGTCCCTCGTTGCGCATTGTCCCCGGACAGCGCGCACGGCGCGCCGGCCCGGGTGGATATAACGCTATCTTAGGCGCGCGGCTGGACAAAGTCCAGAAAATGGACTAGTTTATCCAGAAAATGGACTGACTGGCCGGGATGAGCGGGGGGTCGCGGTGACTGACACAGTACGCGTTAACGGATTTTTGCAGGAGGGCGCCCAGCCCGACCGTCTGGTGCGGGAGATCGAGTCCTCGATCCAGTCCACCTACCGGCGCTTCTTCGGCAAGCACTGGCGCCTGCGCTATACCTGGTTCAGCCTGCCCCCGGGCCAGTCCTTCGTGGCCGGGGAGCCCTCGCGCACGAGTACCGTGCAGGTCGCCGTACCCGACGGCACCGATGACGAGGTGCGCCACGCCTTCATGCGGGAGGTCTGCGACATCTGGATGGCGCGCACCGGCTGCTCCGAGAACGAGATCGTCCTGAGCGTGCCGGACAGCAGTTACGCGAAACGCTTCATGGCCAGCAATATCGACCGCATCGATCCGCGCCGCCGCGCAGTCACCGCCCTGCGCATGGCCCGGCACCTCCTGTGGTCGCGGCTGCGCCGGGGTATCGCGGTGATGAGCATCAACCTGTCCCGCGCCGGCTGAGGAGGTCCGCCATGCCCCTGTACACGATTTCCACACCGGCGCCGCTGACCGCGCAAACCCGTGAGCGTCTGGCCCGGGCCGTCGTCGATATCCACTGCGGGCTGACCGCCGCGCCGCCGACGTTCGTCAATGTCATGTTCAGTCACGGGCTGCCGATCAGGCGCCACCTGCAGGCCCACATGCTGGCCAATGTGCGCAAGGGCCGCAGCGCGTCCACCAACAGCGAGCTGCGCGAGCAGATGGCCCAGTCCCTGTCGGAAATCCTGGCGATCGAGTCCGCCGCCGTCGAGGTGGCCATGCTGGAGGTTCCCGCGCGCTGGGTGATGGAGGGCGGCGTCGTCCTGCCCGAACCGGGTGAAGAGGCAGATTCGAAGTGGGGCGGGGAAGTAGCGCCGCATCCAGACCAATACCAGCCCGCGGCAGCGGCAGGAGAATAAGCATGGCTAGACCACAGGCCGATATGCAGGCGAGCGCCTGCAATCTCTGTTTCGTCAACTGCGGTATCAAGGTCGAGCTGGGCGGCGAAGATGGCCGCCAGTTCGTCAAGGTGTTGGGCGACGACAATCACCCCACGTCAAAGGGCTACATCTGCAACAAGGCCACGCGCATCAACTACTACCAGAATAACGCGGCGCGCCTGACCAGCCCCATGCGCCGGCGCGAGGACGGCAGTTACGAGGAGGTGGACTGGGATACGGCGATCAGCGAGATCGCGGCGAGGTTCAACGCGATCAGGGCCGAGCACGGCGGCGAGCGGATTCTCTATTACGGCGGCGGCGCCCAGGGCAACCACCTGGTGGGCGCGTCGGCGCTGGGGCTGCGCGGCGCGCTGGGCGTGAAGTACATGGGCAACGCCATCTCCCAGGAGAAGACCGGCCTCGCCTGGGTCATGAGCCGCATGATCGGCGGCATGACGCACCCCGAGCTGCACCACGCGCAGGTGGCGGTGATCGTCGGCAAGAATCCGTTCATGAGCAACGGCCTGGACCGCGCGCGCCCCTGGCTCAAGGAAATGAAGAAGGACCCGGCGCGCAGCCTGGTCGTGATCGATCCGCGGCGCACCGAGACGGCGGATTACGCCGACATCCACCTGGCGGTCACGCCCGGCCGGGACGCGTGGTGCATGGCGGCGATTGTCGGGCATCTCGTGCAGGCAGACCTGCTGCCGCACGAATGGCTGGCCGAGCACGCCGTGGGTTACGAGCCGGTCATCGAGCAGTTCCAGTCGGTCCCGGTGGACGAGTACGCGGAATTTGCCGGCCTCGACCCGGCGCTGGTGCGCCGCGCGGCGCAGCTGATCGGCGAGGCCGAGTCGGTGGCGCTGGAGGAGGATCTCGGCATACAGATGGCGCCGCACTCGACGCTGGTCACCTACCTCAATCACCTGGTCGTGCTCCTGACCGGGAACTACGGGCGCGAGGGCACGCAGGGCATGATCACGCAGCTGGCGCAGGTCATTTCCCTGCACCAGAGCCGCCTGGACGAGGCCGGCCGCGACCAGCTCGCCACCCTGCCGGTGACCGGCGCGCCCATTATCAGCGGGCTGTACCCCGGCGCCTTCCTCGCCGAGGAAATTCTCAACGATCACCCCGAGCGTCCGCGGGCCCTGGTGATCGAGAGCTCCAACCCGGTGCACTCGCTGCCCGGGGCGGGCGACCTGCGCAGCGCGTTGCGCTCGCTGGAATTCAGTCTCTGCGTGGACGTGGCGATGACGGAGACTGCGCGCGAGTGCGACTACGTGCTGCCGGCGTCCTCGACCTACGAGAAGTGGGAGGCGACGTTCTTCCCGCGCAACTTCCCCGGCAATATCTTCCACCTGCGCAAGCCGCTGGTGGCGCCCACCCCGGGCACACTGACCGAGCAGGAGATTCACGCGCGCATCATCGAGGCCATGGGCCTGATCGAACCCGGTGAGCTGGACGAGCTGCACGCGGCGGCGGAGCGGGGCCAGGAGGCCTATCGCGACGCGTTCTTCGCCGCGCTGGGCAGCAACCCCAAGCTGGGTGCGCTGCTGCCCTACGTGCTGTACCGCACGCTGGGTCCGGCGAGGGGGGAGGGCAACGAGACCACGGCCATCGTCTGGGGCCTGTGCCAGGTGTACACGATGAAACATGCCGTGGAGGCGGCTCGCGCCGGCTGGGAGGGACCCAATGCCGGCATCGACCTGTTCAACGCCCTGCGCGAGTCGGACACCGCCGTGGTGATCGGCGAGTCCACGTACGACGAGTCTTTCAGCCGCATCCCGTACCCCGACAACAAGCTGCAGCTGCACCTGCCCGAGCTGCTG
>JAWVYG010000449.1:0-3645 GCA_033722815.1 Halioglobus sp. | reverse complement strand
TACCACGCCTTCAAGCAGCGCGCGATCCTGCAGCCCGGCGAGACCGTACTCGTGCTCGGGGCTGCCGGCGGCGTCGGTACCACGGCGGTCGAGCTGGCCAAGCTGATGGGTGCGAAGGTCGTCGCCTGCGCCAGCACCGACGAGAAGCTGGAGATCTGTAAAAAGCTGGGCGCCGACGAGGTACTCAACTACACCGATATCGACCTGAAGGCGAAGCTGAAGGAAATCAGCGGCGGCAAGGGCTTCGACGTGATCTACGACCCGGTAGGCGGCGATTACGCCGAGCCCGCCATTCGCAATCTCGCATGGAACGGTCGCTACCTCGTCATCGGCTTCGCCAGTGGCCCGATTCCCAGCATTCCGCTCAACCTCGCGCTGCTCAAGGGCGCGTCGATCGTCGGTGTGTTCTGGGGCCGCTTCATGGGCGAGGAGCCCGAGGTCAACATGCAGAATATCAAGGAGTTGTGGGAACTGTTCGACAACGGCAAGCTCAGCCCGATCGTTACCGACTGTTATACCCTCGACGACTACGAGGACGCGTTCAACTGTATGATAGAGCGCCGGGCGCGGGGGAAGGTCATCCTGACTCCCTAGGAGGTTCCCATGCAGGGCTTCGAGTTCAATACCGTCGGCCGCATCGTCAGCGGTTTCGACAGTGCGCTGGCGCTGGCGGCGGAGCTGCGCCAGCTGGGTGTGGAGCGCCCGCTGCTGGTGACCGATCCCGGCCTCGTGTCGATCGGCCTCGTGCAGCCCGTCATCGCGGCGCTGCGGGAAGCGGGCTTCCCGGTCGAAGTGTTCGACCAGGTGCGCGAAGACCCACCGGAAGACACCGTGCTGGCGGCGGCAGAACTGGCGCGCAGCAAGGCGGTGGACGGCGTGCTGGCGGTCGGCGGCGGCAGCTCCATGGACGTGGCGAAGGTGGTGGCGGTACTGCTCGGCGGCGAGCAACAGTTGCCCGACATCTACGGTGTGGCGCAGGTGACGGGCGGCAGGCTGCCCCTCGTGCTGGTGCCCACCACGGCGGGTACCGGCTCCGAGGTCACCCCGGTGGCTGTGATCACCACGGGCGAGACCACCAAGGCCGGTGTGTCATCGCCGGTGCTGTTGCCGGACGTGGCGGTGCTGGACCCGGCGCTCACCCTCGGCCTGCCCGCGCCGGTGACCGCCATGACCGGCGTCGATGCCATGGTGCACGCGATCGAGGCGTACACCTCGCGGCACAAGAAGAATCCGCTGTCCGACATGCTGGCGGTCAAGGCGCTGGAGTTGTTGTCCGGCAACATCCGCCCTGCGGTGCACGACGGCGGTAACCGCGCGGCACGGGAAAACATGCTGCTGGGCGCTTGCCTCGCGGGGCAGGCGTTCGCCAATGCCCCCGTCGCGGCGGTGCATGCGCTGGCCTATCCCCTCGGCGGCCACTACCACATCCCCCATGGCCTGAGTAACTCGCTGGTGCTCCCGGCCGTGCTGGAGTTCAATACGCCCGAGGCCAGCGGCCTGTACGCGGAACTGGCGGACATCGTCGTCGGGGAGCCGGTGACCGGCAGCGCCGAGGCCCGGACTCGCGCGCTAATCGATGCCCTTGTGGCACTGATTGACGACGTCCAGCTGCCCGCGACGCTGCGCGAGGCCGACGTGGCGGAGAAAGACCTGGAGATGCTGGCCGAGGACGCCATGCTGCAACAGCGACTGTTGGTCAACAACCCGCGCGACGTGCACTACGAGGACGCCCTGTCGATCTACCGCGCAGCCTACGGAAGCGCGGCGTGAGCAAGGACAGCATCCCGGTCAGGGCCGACTACAAGGTCTTCTACCCGATCACCACGCGCTGGTCGGACAATGACATCTACGGACACGTCAACAACGTCACCTACTACTCCTACTTCGATACCGCGGCGAACCAGTACCTGATCGAGGAGGGCGGCCTGGATATCAGCGACGGCCGTATCGTCGGCTACGTGGTCAACTCCGGCTGCCAGTACCACGCGCCCCTGACCTACCCCGAGGGAGTGGAGGCGGGCGTGCGTGTGGACAGGCTCGGCAACAGCTCGGTGCAGTACGGTATCGCGATCTTCAGGGCCGGGGAGGACGCGGCGGTAGCCCATGGCCACTTCGTCCACGTGTTTGTCGAGCGGGCCGAGAACCGCTCGGTGCCCATCCCACAGAATTTGCGCGAGGCGCTTGCGCGCATTGCCACCTAGCAAGGGGTGCACTGTACCGCCCCGCCTGGCGGGTGCCACGGCGGCAGCAGGGGCAGCTTGCGGGGGAAGGCAGGTCGCCCCGGTAGCATGAGTCCCTGTACTGCCGCCGTAGTCATTCCAGCTTGTAACAGTTTCAGCCGCACTGCCACGTCAAAACCGGTCGCCGATCTGTTAAAGTCGGGCTGGCAGGTTTCAGGCTATCGGAATGAGAACAGGCAATTTCTCCTGGGGGCCGCTCGCGCGGGGTCTCTACACCGCGCTGCTGTGGTGCACGATCATCATCGGCTGGCACTACCCCGGCCTGCTGGTCTACTACGTGGCGCTCATGATTTTCCTGGGGCTGGGCCTGAGGCCCCTGCTGGAATTCACGGGCCTGGACGCGTACCTCTCGCGCCACCTCGACCGCTTCGAAGAGCGGCGCTGGAAGTCGGTTACCCGCAGGAAGCGACTCGAGGTGGCCCTCGGGGAGCGGGATAAATCCTACCGCCATACCCATCGGCGCGATCCGCGCCTGCCCAAGAACTGGTAGCGGCGGGACATGCAGGCCAAGCAGTCTTCGGACCTGATAAAGCTCGCCATCGCGCTGCTGGACTTTGCACTCATCTCGGTGGCGTTTTACGCGGCGCACTACCTGCGCTTCGGCGACAGCAAGTGGGCGCCGCTGGACGACTTCCTGTGGCTGTACTACTTCTCGGCACCCCTGATCCTGATCCTGTTGTGGCGAGCCGGCGTGCTGACCGGCTTCAGGTACCAGGCGCTGGGGGCCATTCTCGGGGGCGCGCTGAAGGCGTTTCTCGTCGCCGGTGTGCTGTCATCCACCGTGCTGTACCTCACCCAGACGGCGGATTACAGCCGGCTGTTGTTCGTGAACTACTTCGCGCTGTCGGCGCTGCTCGTGCTGCTGGAAAAAACCGTCGTGAAGCTCCTGTTCGAGCGCTACCTGCGCCAGGGCGGGATGAACATCCGCATCGCCATGGTGGGTTTCGGGGAGAAATGCGACGCCATCATGGCGGAAATCCGCGATCATCCGCAGTGGGGTATCCAGCCCGCACAGGTGTTCGACCCGCGCCGGGAGCAGCCCGCGGCGGTGGCGGCGCAGATACGGCGGGCGGTGGTGGACGAGGTGTACGTCTGTTACCCCCGAGGGCCGGTGTATCACGAGCAGATAGACGAGCTGCTCGAATATCTCGAGAGACTGGGCTTCCCGGTCCGCGTCGCGCTCAACTTCGATGAGTTACAGGAGTACTTCGGCCAACAGGTGTCGCGCCTGGGAACACGCTTCGGCGTGTTGCTGTCGCCCTATAACCTCGACCCGGACCAGCTGCTCATCAAGCGCAGCATGGATATTCTGGGCAGCGTTGCGGGGCTGCTTGTAACGCTGCTGGTCGCACCGGTTATCGCGCTGCTCATCAAGCTGGAGTCGCCCGGCCCCGTGCTGTTTGCG
>JAWVYG010000448.1:0-3654 GCA_033722815.1 Halioglobus sp. | reverse complement strand
CAACAGCACGGTCTCGAGGACAATACACTGTTTATCTTCACCAGTGACAACGGCTCACACGGGATGGCGGGAAACGACCAGTCGAGGTTTCCGTTCGGCAGCGTTCGCGAGCTTTACGGCCACGCCATGAATGGCGACTGGCGCGGTATCAAGGGCGAGATGTTTGAAGGGGGGCATCGCGTGCCCCTGATTGTGCGCTGGCCTGGCGTGGTAGAGCCCGGCACGGTCTCGGACAGGCTTGTGGTGCTCGAAGATATCATGGCGACGGTGGCGGCAATCATCGGGGCGGAGCTGCCACCGGGGTCGGCGGAGGACAGTTTCAACCTGCTGCCCTATCTCGATGGCAGTCACGTCGGCGCATCGATACGCGAGTACGCCGTCCTGGTCACGTTCGGGGGCCACCCCGTGGTCAGGCGCGGGCCCTGGGTGCTCAGCTTCCACACGGGGACGGGCAGGGAGCCGCGCGGCGATGCCGAGCCCTTGCAAGCGGGTAGGGGACGTCTCCACAACCTGCGGAAAGACCCCGCCCAGCGGGTGAATTTTTGGCTGGCCTATCCCGAGATTGTGCGGGAGCTCACGGACCTGTACGAGGCACACATGGAGCGAGGCAGCAGTGTGGGTATCGATCGCTGAGCGCGCCGACCGGATCAGTCCGCCTGCTCGCCCGGCAAGTCCGGCGCCGACAGCCCGAACAGGCCCGCCGCTCGCGCCGCGGGTAATCACAGCTTGAGGCGACGGAAGACCGGGTCGGGTATGGCGCGGATGACCAGCATGATGTAGCGCCAGAACCAGGGCGTGTACACCGTGTGCCTGCCTTTCTCCACTGCACGGATGATATCCGCGGCGACCTTGTCCGGCGCGGCCCACAGCGGGCCCTTGTCGAAATCGGCGGTCATCGGCGTATCGACAAAGCCCGGCTTGATGTCGATGACGTTCACGCCGCTGGCATACAGGCGGTTGCGCAGGCCCTGCAGGAACCTGGAGACCATGCCCTTGGCGGCGCCGTAGAGGTAGTTGGACTGGCGCCCGCGATCGCCGGCCACGCTGGTAATCGCCGCGATCGTGCCGCTGCCCTGCCTCTCCATCCTGCTGGCGATGTGGGTCAGCACGCCGACGGCGCTGCCGCCATTGATGGCCAGTTCCCGCAGCGCCGTCCCGGCGTCGTCCTGGCAGGCCTGCTGGTCCGGCAGGCTGCCGTGGCACACCAGCGCCAGGTCCACCTGTCCCAGCGCGTCGAATGCTGCCTCTATCGCCGCGGCGTGCTCGTCCGGGGCGAGGGCGTCAAAGGTGTGGCGCGACACCCTGGCTGCGCCGCGTACCTCGAGGTCCGCGGCCAGCGTGTCCAGTTTGTCCGCGTTGCGTGCCAGCAACGCGAGGGATGCCCCGGTTGCCGCGAGTCGGCGCGCGACGGCGGCGGCCATGGCCGAGGTGGCGCCGACGATGAGTACGTTGTCCATGTCAGATCTCCAGGCGGCGCGACTGTTGCGAATGGAATACGCGGTCGGCGCCGTAGCGCCTGCGCACCTCGGCGAAAGCTTCCCATGCCGGGTAGCAGCGCCGGAAGGTCGCGGCCGACATGCGCGCATCCTTGGTCAGGTACAGCCTGCCGCCGTGGTCGATGACGATCGCGTCCAGTTCGTCGAGCAGCTCCAGCACGCCGGCGCCGAGTTTGAAGTCCAGCGCCAGGGTGTAGCCACGGATCGGAAAAGACAGCGGGTTGGCGTTGCCGTCACCGAACGCCTTGAGCACTGCAAGGAAGGAGCCGCGTCCCGACTGCACGATGCGGGTCAGCACCTCGCGGAGTCCCGCCACCCCGGCGTCCTGCGGCAGCGCGAGCTGGTACTGCACGAAGCCGCGCCTGCCGTACATGCGGTTCCAGTTGGCGATACCGTCCAGCGGGTAGAAGCAGGGATCGTAGTGGCGCCTTGCGGTGGACGTCTTCCTGCGCACGCGCTGGTAATACAGGGTGTTGAAGGCGCGTATGCTCAGCGGGTTCAGCAGCGCGCCGGGCAGGTCGACGGGCACCGCGATCTTCTGGCTACCGTGCGCCACAAGGGCGCCCTGGTCCGCGTGTTCCCCCAGGCTGATGATCGACCTGCCCATTGCGGTGCCGGCAGTCAGGCAATCGATCCAGGCGACCGAGTAGGTCGCGCTGCGGTGCGCCTCGAACAGGTCCAGGGCCTCCTGCAGGTTCGCCGCTTTCAGCGTGGTCTCGATCACCGCCGCGCTCTGTATGCGTTTGAGCCGGATCGTGGCGTCGAGGATCAGGCCGGTGAGTCCCATGCCGCCCGCGGTGGCGTGAAACAACTCAGGGTGCTCGCTGCGCGAGCAGGTCACGACGCCGTGTTCGGGGGTGGCCACGCGCATCTCGGTGACGTGGTCGCTGAAGCTGCCGTCGACGTGGTGGTTCTTGCCGTGCACGTCGCTGGCGATGGCGCCGCCGACGGTGACGAATTTGGTGCCTGGCGTGACCGCGGGGAACCAGCCTCGCGGTACGAAAACCTGCAGCAGGGTGGCGAGGCTGACGCCTGCCTCGCAGCGCAGTAAGCCGCTGTCAGTGTCGAACGCCAGCAGGTGATCCATGTTGCCCGTGTCCAGCACAAGCGGTGCCAGCGAGCTGTCGCCATAGCTGCGACCGAGCCCGCGGGGTATGAGGGACTGGTCGTCGCGCAGCGAAGCGAGCAGCGCCAGCGCATCCGACTCGCCTGTCGGGCAGGCCTGGCCGGCATCGACCACGGGGTGGCGGCCCCAGCCGCTCAACTTCACGCGTGACTCCTGGCGACGAAGACGAAACGCTTGTCGAGCTGGTACTTGAGGTAGTAGCCGATCGCGAGACCCAGCACGCCGCCGAGGTAGCGCATGTGCCTGGTCTCGAACAGGTAGTGGAAGCCGAACTCGAAGCCCCAGAAAATCACGGTGGTGAAGACACCCATCAATGTATAGATGGCGAACGTGTGTGTATCGTGCAGCGCGTCGTCGGCCTGGAAGCGGAAAATGTAGCGTTTATCCAGCACATATTTCACTATAAGGCCCACCGCGGTGCCGACCAATACCGAGACTGTGACGGAGTATGCACTCTCGTAAATCCTCAGGCTCAGTTCCTGGCTGGAGATGTTGGCCAGAGTAGCGATGATTGCGCAAAGGGTGTAGTTTAAGGCAATCCTCACGGGCCGCCTGACAAAGAAGTGACAAGGTCCCGGTATGCTAACCGGAATGATTAGAAAAATAAATTTGCGATGTCTGGACTCCTGAAGCTGCTGCGCCCCACCCAGTGGGTGAAGAACGGCTTTGTGCTGGCGCCGCTGATTTTCGCCGGCCTGTTTACCGATGCCGATGCCGTCATCAACGTGCTGTTGGCGACCGCGTTGTTCTGTGTCGCCTCTTCGATCGTCTACATCATCAACGATTACCGCGACATCGACAGCGACCGGCAGCACCCCGTCAAGTCGCGCACCCGTCCGCTGGCTTCCGGGGAAGTCGGCAGGGCGCAGGCGCTGGTGCTGCTCGCTGTGCTGTGCGCTGCACTGGTGCTGGGCTTCCTGCAGCTGCCACCCGTCACGCTGGCGATCACCGCCTACATCGTGATGAACATCGGCTACACGTATTTCCTCAAGGACCAGCCGGTCATCGAGATGTTCGTCATCGCCGTCGGCT
>JAWVYG010000447.1:0-3674 GCA_033722815.1 Halioglobus sp. | reverse complement strand
GCCTCGGCCAGCGCGAGCTGTCGCCGCGCCTCCTCCACGTGCAGGTTTTCCACCAGCCGGCCATTGACCACCACGACACCCTTGCCCTCGGCCTGCGCCGCCTCGAAGCCGACGATGATTTCCCGCGCGGAGTTGATTTCCGCCTCGCTTGGCGCGAAGGTCTCGTTCGCGGCGGCAAGCTGCTTCGGATGGATCAGGCTCTTGCCGTCGAAGCCCAGGTCGCGCCCCTGCTCACAGGACTGGCGCAGCAGTGCCTCGTCCTCGAGGTCCAGCTGTACGCCGTCGATGATGTCCAGGCCGTTGGCCCGCGCCGCGTAGACGCACAGGTTCAGCGCGGCGATGAAGCCCAGGCGATCAGGTGTGTGGCGCACGCGGGTATCCTTGGACAGGTCAGACGTGCCCATGACGATGCCGCGCAGCCTGCTGTGGGAGCTCGCCACCTCCGCGATATTGAGGATGCAGGTGGGCGTTTCCGCCATGATCCACATGTCGACGCTGTCGGCGACCCCGGCCGCCTCGAAGGCGCTGATTGCCTCGACCACGTCCTGGCCGCGATCGATCTTCGGGATGAGCACGGCATCGGGCGCGGTGGCGAAGGCGCAAACTGCGTCGATATCGGCGCTGCCCCACTCTGTGGACAGTGCGTTGATGCGCACCATGATCTCCCGGTGCCCGTAGCCCCCTTCGGCGACGGCTGCGGCGATCTGCTCCCTCGCCTGCTGCTTGGCATCCGGCGCTACCGCGTCTTCCATATCGAGGATCAGTCCGTCGGCGGGCAGGCCCCGGGCCTTTTCCAGCGCGCGGGGATTGGACCCCGGCATATACAACAGTGATCGGCGCGGTCGAATCTGCATTGGCATGCTCCTGAAGCAATTTTGCGGCGGCGCCAAGCATACAGAACGGTTGCGGCCGGCGGCAAGGGAGAGGCGTGCGGCACAGCCGCTGTCCAGAATGTGGCGCAGCCCCGAGCTTGTCTTAACCCTGCCGAGGGCTTAAAATTCGCGGTTTGATCAATTAAACCAGTAGTGGCCCCTGTGGCGGCGCAGCGTGCGGACGTACCAGGGCCTATCGCGACAGGATCAACAATGACCGACCTCTCTTCCGGCGGGCAGACGCTCGCTCAGGCAGCCGCCGCTTTGGCGGCAATCCAGGGCCTCATCGACAACGCGCTGTCGCACCTCAGGGCGAACACGCTGCAGGATGGCAGGGTGTCGCCGGCCCTGCTGGACCAGCACCAGCTCGTCTCCTACGAGTTGGCGCTGTGCTGGGCGGAGTGTACCGCGGCGCGGTTCAGCCTGGATCACGCGGCGCGGGTAGCCGCCAGCGACAGCAAGGATCCGCTGGTGGAAGACCTGGCCGGCTTGTTCTGCGCCGAGGCCGTGACCAACAGCGCCGGCCGCCTGCGTACCCGGCCGGCGGAGTTCGGCCTGGGGGACGCGGATATCACCGCCGCGCTGGCGCAGTCGGAAGGATTTCTCGCCGGCCAGCTCGCCGCCGGCAACCTGGATGAACTCGGCCGGGTGATCCAGGAACGCGACGGCGACCTGGGCCCGGACCTGCTCGGCGAGCACCACAGCATGATGCGCGACACCTTTCGGCGCTTCGCCGACGAGGCGGTCGCGCCGCTGGCGGAGGAGATACACCGCGAGGACCTCGACATCCCCGATGCCATTCTCGATCCGCTGAAGGAAATGGGGCTGTTTGGACTATCGATCCCGGAAAGCTACGGCGGCCTGCAGGAAAACGACGAGGAAGACACGCTGGGCATGATCGTCGTCACCGAGGAACTGACCCGGGGGTCGCTGGGCGCTGCGGGTAGCCTGATCACGCGGCCCGAGATACTGTCGCGCGCGCTCCTGAAGGGCGGCACAGAAGAACAGAAACAGCACTGGCTGCCGCAACTGGCGGCGGGCGATCCGCTCTGCGCGGTGGCCGTTACCGAACCCAACTACGGCTCGGATGTGGCCGGGGTGCGGCTCAAGGCCTCCCCGGTCGAGGGCGGCTGGCGCCTCAACGGCGCCAAGACCTGGTGCACCTTCGGCGGCAAGGCCGGCGTGCTGCTGGTGCTGGCGCGTACCGATCCCGATATGAGCCTGGGCCACAAGGGCCTGTCGATGTTCCTGGTGGAGAAGCCGTCCGGCGGTGGCCATGCCTTCGAGGTAGACCAGGATGAGGGCGGCAAGCTGACCGGCCGGGCCATCGCCACGCTGGGCTACCGCGGCATGCATTCCTTCGAGCTGTTCTTCGATGACTTCTTCGTGCCGGCGGAGAATATGCTGGGGGGCGACGAAGGCCAGGGCAAGGGATTCTATTTCGCCATGGCGGGCTTTGCAGGCGGTCGCATCCAGACAGCCGCGCGCGCCGTCGGCCTCATGCGCGCGGCCTTCGAGAAGTCCGTCTCCTACTCCGGCGAGCGCGTGGTGTTCGACCACCCTATCGGCGACTACCAGTTGACCCGGGCGAAACTCGCCCGCATGGCGGCCCTCATCATGGCCTGTCGCCAGATCACCTACGACGTCGCCGCGATGATGGACCAGGGCGCGGGCGACATGGAAGCCAGTGCGGCGAAGTTGTTCGCCAGCCGCGCCGCGGAGTGGCTGACGCGCGAGGCCCTGCAGATTCACGGCGGTATGGGCTATGCCGAGGAGACGCCGGTCAGCCGCTACTTCGCGGATGCCCGGGTGCTGTCCATCTTCGAGGGCGCCGAAGAGACGCTCGCCCTGAAGGTCATTATCCGTTCACTGGTCGACAGCGCAGCGTAAGGGCGGCCGCATGAGTATTTCGCTGCCGCTGACGCCGCAACAGGAGCTGGCCCCGGACGCCCCGCTGGATCTCGCCAATGCGCGACATCCCCAGTACGGACGCTACCTGGACGAGCTGGAACCGGGGCAGGTATTCGAGCACCCGAGGGGGTTCACCTTCACCCGCGGCAATATGCTGGATTTCGCCCGCACCTACATGCAGACCAACCCGCTGTACCTGAACGCGGATTACGCCCGCGCCAGCGGATTTGCCGAGCTGCCGGCCAGCCCGCAGATGGTGTTCAACGTGACGCTGTCCCTCGGCGTGCAGAACGACTCGGAAAAAGCTATCGCCAATCTCGGTTACTACCAGGTGCAGTTCCTGCGACCGGTGTATCCCGGCGATACCCTGCGCGCCTTCACCCGCGTACTGGAGCGCAAGGACCGGGGGGCGGACAAGCCCGGCATCGCGCTGATCAGGACCGTCTCGGTGAACCAGCGCGATGATGTCGTACTGCAGTACGAGCGCAAGATATTCGTCGCCTGGCGCGGCGACCGCCTGCCGACCACGCCGGCCCCCAAGGTGAGTTTCGACTTCCCCGGCGATAGTGCCGCCAGCATCGAACTGCCTTTCAATGGCAACCGCGACAATTCCGGTCTCACCGGGCCCAACACCTACTTCGAGGATTTCGCGCCCGGCGACGTCATCGTGCATGCCAACGGGCGCACGATCACCGAGGAGCACATGGCACTGACCTACCTCGTGGGTAACAGCCACCCGCTGCATTTCGACCGCGTATTCTCGAGCGGGCTGTCCGGGAAAATGAGCGGTGAACCGATCGTCTACGGCGGCCTGGTATTCGCCTGGCTTGAGGGCCTCGCGTCGCGCGATGTGAGCGAAAACGCGCTCTGGGAGCTGGGGTTTACCGAGGG
>JAWVYG010000446.1:0-3678 GCA_033722815.1 Halioglobus sp. | reverse complement strand
TGCTGGACCAGTTCCTGCGCGACGGCACCAACCGGCGCACGGACGAATACGGCGGCAGCATCGAGAACCGCTGCCGCTTCTGCCTGCAGGTGGTCGATGCGGTGATCGACGCCATCGGCGCGGGTCGCACCGGTATTCGCATCTCCCCCATGCTGGAGACCTGGGACTGCAGTGACAGCGATTCGGTGGCGCTGTTCACTCACCTGGTCGGCGAGATCGGCAGGCGCGGCCTGGCCTTCCTCGACCTTATCGAACGCAATGACGCCCCGATGGCGGTGAGCGACGATATCGACGCCGACAGGAACGAGGCCGGTGTGCTCGCGATCCACGACGCCTTCCGCGGCAATTACATTGCCAATGGGAGCTACAACCTGGAGCGCGCGGAGGCGGCGTTGCAGAGCGGTTACGCGGTGGCGGTAAGTTTCGGCCGCGACTACATCTCCAACCCCGACCTCGCCGAGCGGCTCGCCGCGGGTGCGCCACTGAATCCCCCGGCGGATCCCATGGACTACTACGGCGACGGCGGTGACAAGGGGTATATCGACTTCCCGGCTATGGGAGACTGACGGCGATGACGGTTGCGATAAACGTGCGGCTGGAGGTCGATGACGACGTCAGCCTGGCAGCCGAGGTATGGGGCGACCCGGATCATCCACCCGTGCTGCTGTCCCACGGCGGCGGCCAGACGCGGTATTCGTGGCAGGGCACGGCGGGCACGCTGGCGGCGCGCGGCTGGCACGTGGTCAACTACGACCACCGCGGGCACGGTGAGAGCGACTGGTCGCCGGACGGCGAATACAGCCTGGAAATCCACGCCGCGGACCAGCGCCAGGTGGCACGCTCATTCGCTCGGCCACCGGTACTCGTGGGCGCCTCGCTCGGGGGGCTGTCGGCGCTACTCGCCCAGGGTGAAAGCGCCGAGCAGTTGTACCGGGCCATCATCCTGGTGGACATCACGCCGCACATGAACCAGGAAGGCGCGCAGGAGATCATGGATTTCATGGAGAGCACGCAGCGCGACGGCTTTGCCACGCTGGAGGAGGCGGCGGAAGCCATTGCCGGCTATACCGGGCGCAGGAAGCGCGTCAATCCGCAGGGCCTCGAAAAGAACCTGCGCCTTGGCGAGGACGGCAAGTACCGCTGGCACTGGGACCCAAGATTTCTTTCCTTGAGGGGTGACGCCACCGGCCAGCCGGAGCGGCTCGCCGAGGCTACGCGGAACATCGAGCTGCCGCTCATGCTGGTGCGCGGCCGGGAGAGCAACGTGGTCACCGAACAGACCGCGCGCCAGTTCCTGGAGTTGCGGCCCGACGCCGCCTACGTCGACGTGGCCGATGCGCGGCACATGGTGGTGGGCGATCGCAACGAGATCTTCACCGACGCGGTGCTCGAGTTTCTCGATTCGCTCGATTGACCGGGGCGATGGCCCACGTTCACCGGGCCGCGCCGGATGCGGGAGACCGCCGCGTCAGCCGCCGCTGCCCAGCGTATCGATCACCAGCTGGCAGGCGGCGTCCGTCGCCTCCCTGCGCGCTTTCGGGGTGCAGCCGCGCCGGATCGCATCCTGCACGATCCACTGCACCGCCGCCATGACGGCTTTCAGGTAGGTCTTCGACGGCGCGCCCGTTCCGCGGCGACGCAGGTCGCGGGCCAGCACCGTTGCCGCGTAGTCGAAATCCTTGTCGATGATCTGCGCGGCCGGTGAGGCGGGGTCGGCGGACTCTATAAACAGCATCTGCGCCAGCTCGGCGCGCTCGAAGATCGCCTCCAGCATGGTCTCCATGCCCGCGCGCAGCTGTACCGGGTCGCTCAGGCTGCTGCGGTGCAGCACGGCACCGACGTGGGTATTGACCGCCTCCTCGTAGAGCGTTTCCACCAGCGCCGCCTTGTCGGCGAAGCAGCGATAGAACGTCGGCCTGGAGACGTCGGCGCGAGCGCAGATCTGGGCGATGGACACCGAGCGTGCGCCGCGCTGTGCGAACAGGGCGGTCGCCGCGCGGACGATGTTGCTGCGCTGCTCCTCGACACCGGGCCGCTTTTTGCTGCGCCCGTCGCCTGCACTGCCTGCCGCCGCGCCCATGTCCCTCCCGGTCGGTTTGAATAGCTGGTCCGCGATGATTTTACAGAATCGCCGCGATAAATTAATCTTACCATGTTGTAAGATTAAATCGATAGCCGTAAAACGGCGGGAGACACAGTAATGAGCAATGAACACTACGACGTCATCGTCGTCGGCGGCGGTATGGGCGGACTCAACCTGGCGGCGCTGCTGTCCCATGCCGGCAAGAAGGTGCTGGTGCTGGAGAAGGGCGGCCCGGAAGCGTTGGGCGGCCGCGCCGCCAGCGGCAACATCGAGGGTTCGGCGGTGGACAACGGCATCAAGGGCCTCATCCTCGCCGGCACGCAGGACGAGATCTACCGCCGCATCGGCAAGGAGATGCCGGAGAACGTGTGCGAGTGGACCAACCACGGCGAAATCTACACCGACGGCAAGTGGCGCAGTTTGTCGACCGACGTCATCGGCGCCTCCTTCGAGGAATTCATGCGCGTCTACAAGGAGACCGCCATGAAACTCTCCTGGGAGGAGATCGAGGATCTCAACGACATTTCCACGGAGGCGTGGGTGCAGTCCCAGACCGACGACCAGAACGTGATCGACTTTTTCCGCTACATGGGCTGGCTGTTCGGCGGCACGCTGCCGGCGGCCACCGACTACTCCATCGGTTCGCTGTTCTACAGCGTGAAGAAGCAGATCGAGGCCCTGGGCAAGATGCCCTGGGGCTCCTACTGGGTGAAGGGCGGCAGCGGCGCCATCGCCCCGGCGTTGATCGAATCGATACAGGAAACCGGCGGCGAGATCCGCACCGGCACCTCCGTGTCCCGCGTGGTCATCGAGGACGGCAGGGCGACAGGTGTGGAGGTGGACGTAGGCCGGCGCGCGGTTCCCACCCAGCTGCTGGACGCGGAATTTATCGGCGCAGACGTCGTGGTGAGCGCCGTGGCGATCTGGGACATCTTCAACATTATTTCCGAGGACGACCTGGCGCCCTGGTACGCCGAACGCCTGGAATACCTGCACCGGCGCACGCTGAACGTGGCAACCGTGACCTACTGCGTCAAGGATCCCGAGCTGTTCGACGACTCGGGCATCCGCTGGGTGCAGGAGGGGCCGGTGACCAAGCGGCCCTGGTGCGCCAGCACACTCGATTACAGCGAGAACGAGGGCGAGTACGAGGTCAGCTTCTGGATCCAGATGGGCTGGTGGGAAAAGCCCAACCTGTTCGACATGCGCAAGGCCTCCCACAAGGTGGCGCTGCGCAAACTGTTCGAGGACTGGGAGGAAGAGATCAAGATTCTCTTCCCCGGCGTCGTGGAAAACGCCCTCTGGCGCCTGCAGTCCTTCGGCCCCGCCACCATCATGGAAGCCCCCGGCCTGGTCGGCGACAAACTCATCGACGTGGAGGCGGAGGGCGTCTCCGGCCTCTACCTGATCGGCGAGCGCACCAAGGAGGCCAAGGTCATGGGCGTCTACGGTTCCGCGCAGACCGCGCTGGCGACCTTCGACAAGATCATGCAGAAGTTTCCGCTGGCTGACGCGGCGGATGAGCGCAAGGCGGTTTGATGTCTCTCGCAGGCTTTAGTGTTGCCCGGCCGTGACGGCCGGGCGCTTCCTCCTTC
>JAWVYG010000445.1:0-3678 GCA_033722815.1 Halioglobus sp. | reverse complement strand
GACGGCCACGCGGGGCTGCAGCACCTGGAAGTTGCTGATCGGCTGGCCAAACTGCTAGCTCGTCCTGGTGTATTCCAGCGTCGCCACGAGGAGCTGATGAATGTGGCCGAGCGTCTCTCCGGCCATGGCAACGATCGCGTGGTCGACAACCTCGCGCACCAGCTGCAGGCCGTCGCCGGGTTCACCCAGGCGCGCATCGGCATCGACCTCGACCCCGTCGAAGCTGATGTGGGCGCCGCGGCTGCCGTCCACGGCGACGAAGGCCTCGCGCTCCACGCCGGCCGCGCCGCTGTCGACGATAAACAGGCCTACCGCGTCTTCGAGCCGTGCGGAGACGATGAGGTAGTCGGCACAGTGGCCGTTGAGCACGGCGATTTTCCTGCCGTCCAGGGTGTAACCGGCGCCGCTGGATGTCGCCCGGGTAGCGACATTGGCCAGGTCGAAATCCGATCCGCGCTCGGCGAAGGCGAACGCCCACTGCGCGGAGCCGTCGATGATCCACGGGATGTACTGCGCCTGCTGCGCGTTGCTGCCGCCGCGCTGCAAAAAGCCGCCGCAGGTAATGACGGTATGCAGGTAGGGTTCGCGCACGAGCGCCTTGCCCAGGGCTTCACAGATCACCATGACATCCACCGCGCCGCCGTCGAAACCGCCATGCGTCTCGGCGAAGGGTACCGCCAGCCAGCCGAGTTCGGCGAACTGCGACCAGGCCTGCGGGTCGAAGCCCGCCTCGGTTGCCGCCAGGGCGCGATGTCGCTCCACCGAGCAGTTTTCGGCGACGTACTTCTCCACGCTGTCGCGCAGCAGCACCTGTTCTTCGGTGAGGGAAAAATCCACTTGCTTTACCTCTGTTAGGGGGCCCGATGCTAGCAAAGGGGTATAAGCAAAACAATCAGTCCCTACTGTTTTCTTTCCTGTGCATTTTGCAATAGACTCGACTGCCCCACTCATACGCCACTACGGCCGGCGGACTCCACCATGACCAAGCTCAACCTGACTGCGGACGAGGTGCTCACCACCACCCGCGCGGTACGCAAGCGGCTCGACTTCGACAGGCCAGTCGACAGCGAACTCATCCGGCAGTGCCTGGACATCGCGCTGCAGGCCCCGACCGGCTCCAACTCCCAGGGCTGGCACTTCATGCTGGTGACCGACCCGGAAAAAATTGCCGCCATCGGCGGGCTGTACAAGGCCGCCTTCGACGAGTACGTGGTAGGGCCCAACAAGCCCACCGAGCAGCACAAGGACGACCCCGACATGGCGCCGGTGCAGGCGCGGGTCGAGAACTCGGCACGCTACCTCGCGGACAACCTGCACCGCACGCCCGCCCTGCTCATTCCCTGCCTGAGCGGCAGGCCGGACGCCGATGGCACGCCCCTGGCCGTGTCCGCGGCCATGTATGGCTCCATACTTCCGGCAGCGTGGAGCTTCATGCTCGCCGCCCGCGAACGCGGCCTCGGCACCTGCTGGACCACGCTGCACCTGGTGCAGGAGAAGGCCGTTGCCGACCTGCTGGGCATACCCGCGGACGTGGCGCAGGTGGCGCTGATTCCCATCGCCCATACCATCGGCACCGACTTCAAGCTCGCGCCGCGCAAATCCCTGGATGGTGTGCTGCACGTCGACAGCTGGTAGCAAATACCATGGATCTTGGCATACGCGGCCGCAAGGCGCTGGTCAATGGCGGCAGCGCGGGCCTCGGCAAGGGCGCCGCCAGGGCGCTGGCGGCCGAGGGCGTGGAGCTGTTCATCTCGGCACGGGGCGAACAGCGGCTGCAGGCGACGGCCGAGGAGATACGGCGCGACACGGGCGCCACGGTGACGCCGATCGTCGCCGACCACGCCAGCGACGCGGGCCGCGACAAGATCCTCGCCCTGTGCCCGGATCCCGACATCCTGGTGGGCACCTGCTCCCCCGCCCCGTTCACGCCGGATTTTCGCGAGGTCAGCGTGACGCAGTGGCAGGAGAACCTGGCGATCGGCCTGATCAGCCCGGTGGAGTTCATTCGCGCCACGGTCGACGGCATGTGCGAGCGCGGCTTCGGGCGCATCGTGAACATCTCCACGGCAGCATCCAAGTTCCCCGCGGAAATCCGCACACTGTCCGGCCCACCGCGCGCCGCGCTGTCGAACTATACCGCCGCCATCGCGAAGTCCGTGGCGAAATACAACGTCACGGTCAACAACCTGCTCCCGGGTATGCACCATACCGCCACCGCCCACGAGCGCTTCACCGAGGTAGCACAGGAACAGGGCACGAGTTACGACCAGGTAGTACGCGACTGGATCGACGAGTGGG
This sequence comes from Halioglobus sp., assembly GCA_033722815.1. Classification (GTDB taxonomy): domain Bacteria; phylum Pseudomonadota; class Gammaproteobacteria; order Pseudomonadales; family Halieaceae; genus Marimicrobium. Next base: position 1,380 of record JAWVYG010000445.1, on the reverse strand, counting down.
GCATCCCGGCGGACAGGTTCGGCGACATCGACGAGTTCGGCGCCATCTGCGCGCTGTTCTGCAGCGCACAGGCCGGTTATATCGTCGGCCAGAGCCTCGTCGTCGACGGCGGGGTGAGCAATTCCACCTTCTAGGCATTCTTCATACGACAGGAACGCGACATGGCAAGCACAGCGACCCCCCTCGACTACCCCGCCGATGACGGCGCCCTCACCTGCAAGGGCGAGTACTACACACCGGACGACCCCGCGGGCGACCTGCCGGTGGTGCTGGTCACCCACGCCTGGGACGGCCTCGTCGACGAGGTGCGCGACAAGGCCGCGAAACTGGCCGATGCCGGCTATATCGCCTTCGCCATCGACGTCTACGGCAATGGCTTCACCGAGAGCGACACCTCCAAACTCATGGAGACACTCGGACCGTACATGGCGGACCGCGCGCTGCTGCTGTCGCGCATGCAGGCTGCCGCGACCGCCGCGCGCACCATCCCCGGCGCGGACACCAGCCGCATCGCGGCCATCGGCTACTGTTTTGGCGGTACCGCGGTGCTGGACCTGGCACGCGGCGGCAGCGAAGGCTTGAGGGGCGTGGTCTCCCTGCACGGCGGTCTCGCAGGTAACGGCCTGGAGCAGCCGGACCCGATCGCGGCGAAGGTCCTGGTGCTGCACGGCGAGGACGACCCGCTGGTGCCGCCCGAGCAGGTGGCGGACTTCAAGGCCGAGATGAAGGCGCGCGGCGCGGACTGGCAGCTGGTGGCCTACGGCGACACCATGCATGGCTTTACGCGCCCCGGCGCCAACAACCCGGACTTCGGCGCCGTGTACAGCGCCAGCGCCGATCGCCGCTCCTGGCAGGCGATGCTGGCCTTTTTCGACGAGATATTCGCGGCCTAGGCATGCCCGGGCACCCGCTACCGCCGGAGTCGGAGATCACCGCGCTCGTGGGGCACCGTTTCCCCGGCGGCCAGTACAGCGTGGCGCACTGGGAGAACTTCCTGCTGACCGAGTGCACGGGCGCAGAGCTGCTGCCGGACGGGATGCTGCACCCGGTCGCGTTGTTCCACGTTCCTATCATCGGTGCGGGCACCTCCATCGCCGAAATGTTTGCCCTGGGCCAGGCGGAATCGGACCTCTCGATCATGATCGAGAGCTACGACTGGGAGATGTTCGCCCCGCTGCGCGAGGAGCTTGCCTACACGATCAGCGGCAGCGTCACGGCGGCGGACCGGCGCCTCAACGACGCAGGCCAGGTGTTTGACCGCATCCAGTTCCGTTTCGAGCTGTGTGACCCGCAGGCGGAGCTCGCCGCACGCACTACCATCACCTGGCATTACACGAGGAACACGCTGTGAAAGTCGCGGCCGGCGACAGCATTCCCGAG
>JAWVYG010000444.1:0-3682 GCA_033722815.1 Halioglobus sp. | reverse complement strand
GACTGCGCCATGGACTGCCACCGGTCGTCCTTGAACCGCGGCAGGCCGGCAACCACCACCGCTACGCCATCGGGCAGCTCGCAGCTGTCGCCGGTACAGCGCAGGTGATATCGCGCAGCGCTGACCTCCCGCAGGGGCAGTTCGGTATTTAGCGCGCAGGTCGACAGGAGTTCCCGCTCATCATCCGTATCCGGCGCACTGGCAAGATAGACCCCCATCAGGCCGTGGCGCCTGATGCCGTTCTTGCGCTGCTGCCGGGATGCCGCGGCCTGCGTCATATCAGTGGAGCTGTCCTTGGTATGGTTTGGGTAAATGCTACCACCGGGTATGTCCGCAGGTAAGCAGCCTGCGGCGAATTGGCGCTTTTTAGCGGTGCTTCTGCGACACAGTTCCAGAAATTTCCCGGCACTGACGCCCGCCCGACAGTGCGTGGCCGCCGGCCCTGCGCGCCGAACCGCCGTCGGGGTCAGCCCTGCTCTTTCTTGAATTTCTCGGGGTTGATGTTATGGCGCTTCAGCAGTTTGTAGAAGTCGGTGCGGTTGCGCTGCGCGAGCAGCGCCGCCTGGGCGACTGCGCCGTTGGTCAGGCGCAGCACCTTCACCAGGTAATCGTGTTCAAACTGCTCCCTCGCCTGGCTCAGGGACGGCAGGTAGTAGTCCTCTACCGTCAGTGCCTCGCGCACCAGCGATTCGGGGATAACAGGCGTGGTCGACAGCGCTGCCGTGCGTTGCACGACATTTTCCAGCTGCCGCACATTGCCCGGCCAGGGCGCGTTGATCATCACTTCCATCGCCGCCGGTGCGTAGCTGGTTACGCTGCCCATCTGGTGAGCGCCCGTACTGCGCAGGAAGTGATTGGCCAGCAGCGGAATATCCTCCACCCGCTCGGCCAGCGAGGGCAGGTGGAAGTTGACGACATTGAGGCGGTAGAAGAGGTCCTCACGGAACAGGCCGTCGCGCATGTCACTTTCGAGGTCCCGGTTGGTCGCGGAGATCACGCGCACATCTACCGGGAAGCTCTCGGTGCTGCCGATGGGCCTGATCCTGCGCTCCTGCAATGCCCGCAGCAGCTTTACCTGCAATGGCAGCGGCATATCGCCGATCTCGTCGAGGAACAGGGTGCCGCCGCTGGCCGCGCGAAATAGTCCGGTGTGAGCGCTGATAGCGCCGGTGAAGGCGCCCTTGACATGACCGAACAGCTCGGACTCGAGCAGCTGTTCCGGCAGCGCACCGCAGTTCAGGGCCACGAAGGGCCCCTCGTGTGTGCCGGCGGCATCGTGGACCGCGCGGGCGAGCAGCTCCTTGCCGGTACCGCTATCACCGGTGATCAGTACGCTGACCTCGGAGCTGGCAATCTGCCGCACCTGGTTGAGGATGCGCTCCATCGCCGGGCTGCGCGTGACGATATGTTCGCGCCACTCCTCGATAACCTCCTGCTGCTTGCCTGCCGACTGCTGCAGCGCAGAGCGGATCGTCGACAGCAATTGCTTCTTGTCCACCGGCTTGGTGAGAAACTCGAAGACGCCCTTCTGTGTGGCGGACACTGCCTCGCGGATAGTCCCCTGCGCTGACATGATGATGACGGGTAGCCCGGGGTAGAAGTGACGGACCTGCTCGAACAGGTCCAGTCCGCTGGCGCCCTCCATCCGCAGGTCCGTGATGACCAGGTCCACGGGGTCATTGCGCATGGCCTGCAGTGCCTGCTCGGCGGACTCTGCGGTTTCGACCTTGAAGCCTTCCGCTTCCAGTCGAATGGCCATGAGCTTCAGCAGGCTGGTGTCGTCATCCACGACGAGCAAGCGATCCTGCACAGGCTATTCCTCCCTGCGGGTACTGATGTCAGCCTCGAGGTCTGTCAGTGCCTGGATCTTCTGTTGCAACAGCTGCCGCTCTTCTTCCACCGTCTGTAATTCCTGCTGCAGGAGGGACTGCTGTTCGCGCAGCTCCGCGACTTTCATGTAGCCGTTGATGCGCGCCTGGTTGTAATCGCGCAGGCTGCCGGCGAGCTGCTGCTGCTGGAGCAGCAGGCTGCTGCGTTCGCTCAGCGCTGCGAAGGCGTCCCTGGCCTGTGTCCAGCCGCCCAGGGTCTGGAGTTGCTGGTTGAGCAGCGCGTAGCGAAACAGCCTGTCATCGTCCTGCGGCAGGCCGATGGCCACCAGTTCCTGCACGGCATCGTCAACGCTCAGCTGGGCCACCTCGCGCTGCACGGCCATCCAGGCCATGACCACTTCCGCGGGGTGAGTGGTCGGAGCCGGCGCCACGGGTGCGCGCGGCACCAGGGAGCAGCCTGCCAGTAGCCCGACAGCCAGGCCCAGTGCCATCAGTGTGCGGGACATACTAGCCGAAAGCAGACCGGCAGGTAGCCGTGGCGCGCCAGGGACAGTTTGCCGCCCTGGGCTTCTATACATTCCCGGGCCACGCTGAGGCCGATCCCGGAGCCTTTGATCGGGCCGCTGCGCTTGGCGGCGCTTTGGAAAAAAGGTTCGAACACACGCTCTGCATCCTCTGCTGGAATCGGATCGCCCGAGTTGGCGACGTCGATGACCAGAGTAGCATCTTCGGAACGCCAGGCAATATCGATAGACCCACCATTGGGGGTATAGTTCACCGCGTTCGAGATGAGATTGTCCAGCGAGGTGCGCAGCTTGTCGCGATCTGCTGTCCAGGTGTCGACGTCGCCCTCCATTGCCAGCCACAGGGACTTCTTGTCCATGGTCAGGCTGTAGCTGCTCAGGATCTCCTGCCACAGCGATTCCAGCTCGAACTTCTCGAAGTTCAGGTCCTGGGAGGGCAGGCGGTTATAGTCGATGAGGTTCTCGATCAGGCGCTGCAGTTCGATACCGTTCTGGCGCACGATGTCGACGATTTCCAGCTGCTGCTGGGACAGGTGCCCTGTTACCTGGTCGGCCAGCAGGTCGGCGCCTTCCCTGAGGCTGGACAGCGGCGTTTTCAGTTCGTGCGAGATATGCCGCAGGAACTGTTCCTTCTGCAGCTCCGATTCATGCAGCCCCTGGCGCAGCCACTCGAGTTCGCTGCCCAGCGCTTGCAGTTCAACGGGTCCGGATATCTCGATGGGATGGCTGAGCCCCGAGGTGCCGAGCTGGTGGATTTCCTTCGTGAGGTCGCGCACGGGCTTGTTGATCCAGTACGCCAGGAACAGCAGCAGCGCCAGCGTTGCGGCCGCGAGCAGGCTCAGTTCGATCCTCAGGTTGTCGATCAGCGACTCGGCCTCGCGGGCATTGGCTTCCAGCAGCTGGTCAACGGATGCCAGCAGCCAGGTCTTCACTGCCTTGCTCTGGTCGTTGATCACGGAAAATTCATGGTCAAGGCGATCCGCCTGGTTCGCGATGGCGTCGGCCGCATCCGCTGCGATGTCGTCCGGCGCCAACGGCAGGGCCAGTTTCCCCAGCGATCCCTTGAGCCCCTTGATGTCCGGGCTCGGCGAGGGAATCGAGGCCTGCAGGGCCGCCAGTTTTTCGGACAGGATGTCGCGCTCGCGCTCGAACAGCTCGGCCAGCTCGAAGTCGCTCAGGGCCAGGTATTGCCGCGCCCGCCGTTCCAGTTCCAGCACATCGCGCTGGATTTCCTGTCCCAGGCGTGTAGCGTCCACCACGGTCTGGGCAATCTGCAGGCTCTTGTCGGACAGCTGCCGCAGTGTATCCACGGTGAACCAGATCGCGAGG
>JAWVYG010000443.1:0-3683 GCA_033722815.1 Halioglobus sp. | reverse complement strand
GACGCAGCCTGGCTCAATCGGCGGGCCGTTCGTCATCCAGCCCGTGCAGCCAGTAGCCCCTGATAACGGTGAACTGGTAGATCAGCGCAGCCAGCGCCACCAGCAGCGCCACCACCGCGATCCACTTCGATTCCAGCATCCAGCTCAGGACACCGCACAGGCTGATCAGGGCGATGGCGACGATCGATTCGCGGTAGGTTCTCCAGGTCGGCGCTTCCAGACCGTCGAAAAAATAGGCGTTGGAGGGCTCGCGGCGCGAGGCAGTGGTGGTGAGGTAGGCGCTGTACACCATCGCCGCGAACACCGCCGCCAGCAATAGCAGCCAGGGGCCCAGCGGCCCCGGGTGGATCAGTTCTATCGCGGCAAATTCGAGGATGCCGATGAAGAAGGGCAGGATCATCTCCGGCATCGTGGGCAGCCAGCTGAAGCGCATGACGAAGTTTACGTAGGCCACCCAGATCAGCAGGATGCCGGCCAGGGTGATGAACAGCTGCAGCCAGACGATGGCGGCGTCCCAGCCGCCCTGCCACAGGACGTCCAGGCCCGCGGCGCGCGTCCAGAAAAACTCCAGCGCCAGCGCCTGGATCATGCTCAGAACCGTAAGGATGACAGTGGGAACCTGCTTTCTGGCGTGTTCCAATCGTTTGGACATGGCGCGCTCCTGCGCTGGTTGATCGAGGCCGGTCGACAGCCGGCGGGGTGCCGCTAACCCACCATCTTGTCGCTGCACCTGAAGGGCAGCGTCACGCCTGCGTTGACGTCGTTGTCGAGATTATCCACTTGCCACAGTGGTTCCCAGCACCCGTGCCGCTGCAGTCGTTCCTGCACGGCGTCCTTCGCGTCAAGGGGCAGGGCATCGAAATGGCCGCGCAGCTGCTCGAGACACCAGATACGGTACGCCGAGGTACGCGCGTTGGGATAGTGAATGCCGCCGGCCGTCACCGCAAACCGTTTCTTCCCGGCACGCACCGCCGCGACGTTGTCGTTCAGGTAGGGCAGGTAGACCGCGCCAATATCCTCCAGCCAGGGGCCCCAGTCCTGCGGCACGCCGTCCAGCCATGCGCCGTTCGCGTCCTGCGGTGTGCAGTTCCACATGCGGGTGACCCAGGCCCACACGGCCGGGGCGCGCTGGCGCATGATTTCCGCCGGCACGGGGTCCTGGGAAAAATGCCGAAAGAACGGCCCCATGAACGCGATGTCGACCAGGCTCGGGGCACTGCCGAGCAGGAAGGGCCGCTCCCGCAGCGCGGCGCTCAGCCAGTCCAGGTTGTCCAGGTAGATCTGCTCCACCTGCTCCCTGTTGCCCTCGGTCACGCCGTCGCCGAAGGAATAACCGCGCTGGCGCCGCCGCAAGAACCAGCGCTTGGCGAAGCCGGGCGCCGGTATGTCGTGCATGATCTCATCCACGAGATGGCGACTCTGCAGGTACGCACCCTCGGCGGTATACCAGCGGTGGTGCATGGCCGGGCGCCACAGCCACTCGTCGGCGTAGTCTTCCAGCAGCAGGCTGAAGAAGCGCTGCTGTGGGTCCACCGGGATGATGGGCGGGTCCGGCTGCTGCTGCTCGAACCACGCGATCATGGGCGTGCTATCCGACATCCACCGTCCATCGGCCAACTGCGCCGCCGGCATCTGCGTGGTGCCGGTCTCGCGCTCAACCAGCGGCATGATATGCCGCAAATTCATCGGCTCGAAGCGGTAGGCAATACCTTTCACACGCAGGTACATCTCGAGTTTGCCGGTGAAGTAGGAGAGATCGGAACCGTAAACCGTCAGGGGCAACAGCGATTCATCCATGGGCGTGGGTCTCCGCGGGGCGTATGAAGGGAAACGGGGCGCCGCTCAGGCGCTTCCCGTCAGGCGCTGGAACAGTCGGCTCATGCCGCCGATCCAGCGATCGTAGTCGGAGGCCTTGCGCTGCATATAGGGGCGCACCTCGTCGTGCGTCAGGATGAGAAACGCGTCCCGCTCCAGGTGTGCGACGACGATATCCGCCAGCTCGTCGGGCTCCATCATGCCGTCCGTGGCGGCGGCCTGGGTGCCCGCCGCGCCCGCGTTCTCCGTCATGGCCGTGCGCACGGCCTGGGGGCACAACACCGACACCCCGATGCCCTGGTGGGCATACGTCATGGCAATCCACTCGGCAAAGCCGACGGCGGCGTGCTTGCTGACACCGTAGGCGGCGCCGCCGATCTGGTTCAACAGGCCCGCCGCGGACGCGGTGTTCAACAGGTGTCCGCCGCCGCGCTGGATCATGCGCGGTATGAGGTGGCGGGCCGCGTACACATGGGACATCACGTTCACGTCCCAGGACAGCTGCCATTCTGCATTGGCGGACTGCTCGCTCTCGCCGGCGATGATCCCGGCGTTGGAGCAAAACAGGTCGATCGGCCCGACCTCCGACTCGGTGCGTTCGATGACATCGATAATATCCTGTTCCCGCGATACATCGGCCGTCATGGCGATACAGCCGAGATCCTTTGCCGTCTGCCGCGCGGTGTCGGCATTGACGTCGACGGCCACGACAGCCTGTGCCCCGGCGTCCTGGAAACGCGCGACGAGCGCCCTGCCAATGCCGCCGCCTGCTCCGGTGACCACGATGATCTTGTCTTTCAGCTGCATGCGCTTGTCCCTGTTACTTGCCCGAATCGGCACATGGTACGACAAAGCCGGCGCCGCGCAACCGCGGCGCTGGTCGGGGACCCTGCATGGTCAGGCCCTGGCGCTGTGGGCGAGGCCTTGAGGCTCAGCGCCTGTCGCCGGCAATGGCCACAGCATGGCCTCCAGCTGCACAGTGACGGGAACCGTGGCAATTGCGGTGGCGTCCTCGAAGGAGGTATCGGCAACGATGCGCTGGTAATAGCCGCTCGATACCAGGTCGGCGACATAGCCCGCGCTGGGGTAGTGGACGACGTGGATGTCGTCGAAGCGGGCGCCGCCGCCCAGGCAGACGGCGCGCCCGCTATGGAGTGGGCCGTGGCCGAGAGCCGCCATGCGGGACAACATGCGCCTGCTGTACTCCCGCTCGGACCTGCGCACGACCCGTCCGTCGTGCCGCACGAGGCTGAACATGACGAGGGCCCGGGGATTGATCTTGTGCAACGCGCGCAGCCGCTCGACGCGGTTGCGCCAGACGTGGGAGCGACCGGACTGCGTCAGTGCGGCGGAGGGCGTGAGCTGCGGCACGCGCCACTCGCCCCGCAGGCTATCCAGCAGGCGCCGGCCGAGCAGCAGGAGCGGGATCAGCAGGCCGGTGCGTCGGTCGCGCACCATGCCATGCAGGTGAAACTCGGCGAAACTGTTGCCCGCGAGCTGTCGCAACGCCCCGGTAAAGCGCCTGACCTCATCGCGACCGGGGAACTCCAGCAGCAGCACGCCGTTCCAGCGACGCTCGCCCAGCTGTGCCGAGTCCAGGGCGAAACCCGCATGGCCGGCGTAGACCAGCCCGGCGGAAGAGCTGCCCCGGACGGCCTGCATGAAATCCGCGGCGGTGGGCAGTAGCTTGTCGCCAACGTGCAGGCGGAACAGCAGCAGCACGTGGAAGCGGCGGGGACTGTGCAGCATTGCCTGCCGGTCCTCGGCCCGGTCGCGCCGCATCCGCTGGAATCGCTGGTAACGCCAGGCGATGGCGATAATGACGAGCGCAGTGATTGCCGCGAGTGCTTGCATAGCTGGATCGTCTT
>JAWVYG010000442.1:0-3685 GCA_033722815.1 Halioglobus sp. | reverse complement strand
GCATTGCATGGCGTTCGCGCGGGACATCGCGGAGCGCGCGCCGCTGGCCCTGTCGCTGGTGAAGCGCGCCGTGCGCCAGAGCCTGTCCATGGACCTGAACCGCCACCTGGATATGGTGTCGTCGCACATGCTGATCACGCGGCCTTCCGAGGACCACGCGGAGGCGATCAAGGCGTACGAGGAAGGCCGCAAACCCGAGTTCAAGGGGCGCTAGGATGTTACCAGGAGTGCGTAGCGCAGACTTTGAGCTCGTGCCGCGTGATACGCCACTGCCCGTCGATGAGGCCCATGGCGGTGTGGTAGGTGGCCCACAGCGTGAACCGCTCATCGCTGCCGGCGAGTAAGTGCAGTGCCTGGACGTCGGACCTGGTCGTCGCGCGCTCGCCGTCGAGCGTGGCCAGGATCGGCCCGAGCATGTGCTGGGTGGCCGTATATTGCGTGAGCGCGTTCCAGACGTAGTCGACCCAGGCGTCCCTGCCGCGATAGGTCTGCGTACCGAAGCCGATGACCTCGACGTCCTCGGCAAAGCAGTTGCTGTAGCGCTCCCTGTCGCGCTCATCGACGCCCGCGGCATAGTTGAGCATGACCTGCTGGATGGCCAGGTGATCGCTGCAGTAATCTCTGGGCATGGCGAGTGTCCCTGTGCGCCCGGTGGCGTCACCGCGCCACCCGTCGCTGTGGCGGCGACAGCGAATACGCAGCCAATGTAAGAGGTAAACCAGTATGACGCAATACGAGAAGCGCGGCGACCTGCCACCCGACCTGCCCGACTGGCCGCAGCAGTCCCTGCGTGGACACAGGCTGGAGGGTTACCGCTATACCAGCGCGGAATTCGCTGCGCAGGAGTGGGAGGGTGTGTGGACCCGCGTCTGGCTGCTGCTGGGCAGGGAAGACGAAATCCCCAGCCCCGGTGACTGGCAGATGGAAGAGGTCGGCCCCGAGTCGATACTGATGGTGCGCCAGGCCGATGGCGGCATCAAGGCGTTCTACAACATATGCCAGCATCGCGGCCATCGCCTGGTCAGCGAGGAGAAAGGTCACGTGCGGCGCTTCGTCTGCCCCTACCACAGCTGGGCGTGGATGCCCGACGGCGAGCTGAACTTCGTACAGGATCCGGACGACTTCCCGGGGGGCGATCCCTGCGGCAGGCTGCGCCTCGAGCCGGTGCGCTGCGAAACGTTTGCCGGTTTCATCTGGATCAACATGGATCCCGACTGCGTCGGGCTGCGCGAGTACCTGGGCCCGGTGTGGGACGAGTGGGGGGTCTACGGCATCGACACGTGGAAGCGCTACGTGGCGAAGACCACGGTGGCGCCGGTCAACTGGAAGGTGGTCATGGACAATTTCAACGAGTCCTACCACGTGAATACCGTCCATCGCCCCAAGGGCGCCGACGTGGAGAAACTGCGCATCCACTCGGGCGTCGACACCAGTTACCGCACGACGCGTTTCGACATGGCCGACGAGGGCCACGGGCGCATGATCATGCTCGGTGGCTACGCCGGGCCCGCGATCGACAAGAAGGGCACCATCGGCGAACCGCTGGCCACCATCCTGCGCGAGTGGGAGTTGGACCCGGAAGACTTCCGTCATCGCGGCGAGGCCACCCGCGAGGCACTGCAACAGGCGCGACGCAGGCTTGGTCCCGGCAGGGGCTACGAGTACTTCAACGATCTCAACGACAGCCAGCTCACGGATGCCTACCACTACACCCTGTTCCCCAACTTCGCGGTGTCGCTGTGGGTCGACGGGTTCCACTTCCTGCGCGCCCGCCCGCATCCCACAGACCCGCAGCAGTGCCTGTTCGACAACTGGTGGTACGCACCCAACCCCGAGGGGGCGACCGGCCAGGTACGCACCACCGCGGGCCTGGTCGACCGTGATGCCGTCGTGGCGCACGAGGTATTTGCGCCCGGCGAACAGAGCATGGGCCTGACCATCGACCAGGACATGTCGATCTTTCCCGCGCAGCAGCTGGGCATGCGTTCGCGCGGTTACAAGGGGTCCCACCTGGCGGGACAGGAGAGCCGTATCTCACGCCTGCACGAGCTGGTGGACGACTACATCGACGGACGCCGCGACGCGGCCAGGCCCAGGGGCTGAGGGCTGTGCATGGCCCGGGCGCGGCGTTACCATGAGCCGCGTATGCTTGCTGTGAACAGGGTCAACGCTCGGCCGGCCGCCGACGGGAGGGTTCCGCCGTGATCAAGAAGACGCTCGTCGTGCTGGTGCTGCTGCTGATCGGCGGCGGCGCCTGGATCTGGTCGAACCGGCTGCAACTGCTGAGCGCCAGCGCGCCGCACTGGGTGCCGCCCGTGGAGCCCGCCAGCGCGGAGCCGGCGCGGGGCAGGGAGCCCTGCGCCCTGAACGACCCGCTGCGCCGGGCCTGGTTCGGGGACCTGCACGTTCACACTGCCTATTCCTTCGATGCCCGCAGCCGGGACATGCTCGGTACCGCGGACGATGCCTACCGCTACGCGCGCGGTGAGGAGATCGGGCTGGGTCCCTTCGATGAGAACCGTGTCGGCCAGCGCCGCATACAACTGCGGCGCCCGTTGGATTTTGCCGCCGTCACCGACCACGCCGAGTGGATCGGCGAGATCAACGTGTGCACCAATGCGGATTTGCAGGGCTATGACAGCGTTTCCTGCAGGGCATTTCGCGGCGAAATCGACACACCCGACAGTATGGTGACGCGCATAGGGGGCAAGACACGCTTCCTCAACGTGATCGGCTTCGGCGAGCGCAAGCAGGACGTATGCGGCGTAGACGCGCTGCGCTGCCGTGACGGCCTGGAAAACGCCTGGCTCGACCTGCAGGCGGCCGCGGAGCGCCACTACGACCGCAGTGCCGACTGCAGCTTTACCAGCTTCAACGGCTACGAGTACAGCAACTCCACCGCCCGCTCCAAGATCCACCGCAACGTCATCTTCCGCAACGAACGGGTGCCGGAACTGCCCGTGTCCTCGCTGGAGGAAAACGACCCGATCGGCCTCTGGGACAGCCTCGACGCGCTGTGCAACCAGGCAGGCGGGGACTGCGAGGCGATTTCCATACCGCACAATCCCAACGTCTCCAACGGGCGCAGCTTCGGTATCTTCTGGCGCGACGAACCGCTGCCCGAACAGCGACGCCAGGCGCGGTTGCGCGCGCGCTTCGAGCCCGTGGTGGAAATGATGCAGGTGAAAGGCGAGTCTGAATGCAGGCCGGGCATGTGGCAGGTATTCGGCGAGGACGAGTTGTGTGATTTCGAGAAGATGCGTGGCCTGGGCGACCTGTCCCCGCCCGATTGCGAGGACGGTTTCGGCGCCGGCGCCATCATGGGCCTGGGCTGCCAGTCGCGCCTGGACTTCGCCCGCTATGCGCTTATCGAGGGCATGGCCGAACAGGAGCGCATCGGGATCAATCCCTACCGCTTCGGCTTCGCCGGCAGCACGGATACGCATAACGCCAGTCCCGGCGACGTCGACGAGGAGCAGTACGACGGCTGTTGCGCGGTGCGGGACGCGTCGGTGGAGGGGCGCCTTGGCGGCTTCGACGACGCCACAGAGACAGGCTTCGCCGGCAGGAGCAATGCCGCGCGCAACCCGGGCGGGCTGATGGGCATCTGGGCGGAGGAGAATTCGCGCGACGCGCTGTTCGACGCCATGCAGCGCAGGGAGGTGTTCGCCACCAGCGGTCCGCG
>JAWVYG010000441.1:0-3703 GCA_033722815.1 Halioglobus sp. | reverse complement strand
TCCCTGACCGACCTTGACGACTTCGCCGCGGTGAACGACGTCATGGCCAGCGTGTTGCAGGAACCCTACCCGGCCCGCGCCTGCGTGCAGGTCGCGGCGCTGCCGCGGGGCGCGGCGATTGAGGTCGAGGCCATCCTGGCGCTCTGAAAGGCGGCGCCGCTCAACAACCGGTAGAACCCGCTTCCTCCGACTCCAGTAACGCGGCGTAACCGGCGCGGTAATCGGGATAACGCAGCGCATAACCGCTCTCGCGCAGGGCGTTGTTGCGACAGCGCCGGTGACCGGCCGGGCCGCGCGCACCCTCGACCGCGTCACCGGCGGCCGGCGCCGTGGCGGGCTCGACCCCGAGCTGCGCGGCCAGCCAGGCATCCACCTCGTGGCGCGGCGCAGGCAGGTTGTCGACGCCGATGTAGACGGGCGCCGGGGTGTCACCGCGCCGCGCAAGGCCGAGCAGGTGCAGCAGGAATCCGCTGCAGTCCTGCCGGTGTATGCGGTTTGTGTAGCGCAGCGGCTCCGGCGGATACAGCTCACCGCGGCGGATGCGTGCAAGGAGGCGGCCACCGGTCGCCCCGTAGATGCCTGCAAAACGCACGACCGAGGCGGGCAGACCCGAGCGCAGCAGCGCCTGCTCGGCATCGATAATGGCCAGGGCGGGGGCGTCGTCGGTTGTCAGGGCGCTGTTCTCATCCACCCAACCGCCGCCGCGCTCGGCGAATACCCGGGTACTGCTGCTCATCAGCACATGGCGCGGGCGGTGACCGTCGAGGCCCCGCAGCAGGTTGTCCATCGCCCCACTGAACCCGCGCCGGTACCCGGCCTCGCTGCGCCCGGCCGGGTTGAAGATAGCCAGCACGTAATCGGGCTGCAGGTCGGCGGCGAAATCCAGGCTGCCGGGTTCGGTGTAGTCCGCAGCGACCGCCTCGAATGCAGCGGGCAGCAGGTCGGTAGCGCGACGCACGGCGACGACGCGGCACCCCTGGCCGACGAGCGTTTCACCAACTCGCGTACCGATATCGCCACAGCCCACGATCAGGACGGTACCGCTCTTCATAAAGTGTTCTCCGAGTGGTTACACTATGCTGGTTGCAGCCGGCTAGCCCGACAGGAAACAGCCGCCTGTTCGAACCGCACCATTACAGGACCCGCACACCCATGACCCTAACAGAACTGCGCTATCTTGTGGCCCTGTCGGAAACCGGCCATTTCCGCAAGGCGGCGGAGCAGAGCAACGTCAGCCAGCCCACACTCAGCATCGCGATAAAGAAGCTGGAATCGGAGCTCGGTATCAGCCTGTTCGAGCGCTCCCGGCACAAGGTGACCACCACGCCCGCGGGGGAGCTGATCGTGGAGCAGGCACGCACCGTGCTACAGGAGACGCAGAATCTGCTGCACCTGGCGGAAATGGGCAAGGACCCCCTCGGCAGCATGATGTCGGTCGGCGCCATCTACACCGTGGGGCCGTACCTGTTTCCCCGCCTCGTGGGCAACATGCAGCAGCTGGCCCCGAATATGCCGCTGTTTATCGAGGAGAGCTACACGGCGAGCCTGCGCGGCAGGCTCACCGGCGGGGAACTCGACGCGGTGTTCGTCGCGCTGCCGTTCACCGAAACGGACGTCGTCACCAGGCCCGTGTACGAGGAGGAGTTCGTCGTGCTGTTGCCCGCCGACCACGAGCTGGCTGGGCAGGGAGCGATAGACCCGGCGGTGCTGGCCAGTCACCGCGTGCTGCTGTTAGGTGATGGCCACTGCTTCCGCGACCAGGTGCTGGAAGCCTGCAGCGGTCTGCAACAGGCCATCCGCGAGGACCACGCCAAAGGCCAGGCGGTCGTTGAGGGCAGCTCCCTCGAGACGCTCAAGCACATGGTGGCGAGCGGCCTGGGCATCACCGTGCTGCCGAAAACCGCGGCGGAGATCTCCGCCTACGAGAGCGGCGCACTGCAGTTGCGGCCGTTTATCGATCCCGCGCCACGCCGCACCATCGCCCTGGCCTGGCGCGCCAGTTACCCGCGACCCCAGGCCATCGACACGCTGGTCGCTGCGGTGAAGCAGCAGTAAGTTTCCCGTGGACGAGATAGCCCGGCTGTCGGTGCGCGAACTGCGCGGCGTCGGCCCGCGCCTGGCCGATAAGCTCGCCGAGTACGGTATCGGCCAGCTCGAGGACCTGCTGTTTCACCTGCCGCTGCGCTACCAGGATCGCACCCGCGTCACACCCATCGCAGCGGCCGCGGAGGGCGCGGACGTGGTCATCGAGGGTGAAGTCAGGGCCGCCGACGTCGTTTTCGGACGCCGCCGCAGCCTCGTAGCGCGCATCCAGGACGGCAGTGGCACACTGACCCTGCGGTTTTTCCATTTCTCCGCCGCGCAGAAAAACAATCTCGCCGCCGGCACCCGCCTGCGCTGCTTCGGGCAGGTGCGCCGCGGCGCCAGCGGCCTGGAGATGTACCACCCGGAGTACCGCACACTGCGGGATGACGATGAGCCCATGGAGGAGACCCTCACGCCCATCTATCCCACCACCAACGGTATCGGCCAGAACCAGTGGCGCAATCTCTGCTCACAGGCCATCGGCTACCTGCGCCGCGCCCGCGTCGCCGAGCTGCTTCCCGCCCACGAGCGCTTTCCCTTCGGACTGAGTGACGCATTGCAGTACCTGCACTCACCGCCGCCCGAAGCGCCGCTGGAGCAGCTGAGCGAGGGGCGTCACCCCGCGCAGCTGCGCCTCGCAGTGGAGGAATTGGTGGCGCACAACCTGTCGCTGTACCGCCTGCGCGAGCAACAGCAGGCACTGGGTGCCCCTGCGCTAGAGGTGCCGCAGGAGGCGCTCGATGCGTTCCTCTCCAGCCTGCCGTTCGCACTCACCGAGGCGCAGCAACGCGTCCTCACGGAAATCACCTGCGACCTGGCGCGACCGCTGCCGATGCTGCGCCTGGTGCAGGGCGACGTGGGTTCGGGCAAGACCGTGGTGGCCGCGGGCGCCGCACTGCAGGCCATCAGGGCAGGGTTCCAGGTCGCGTTGATGGCGCCCACGGAAATCCTGGCCGAACAGCACTGGCACAACTTTCACGGCTGGTTCGAGCCACTGGGCGTGGCCATGGAATGGCTCAGCGGGCGCACCAAGGGCGCCAAACGCGCCAGCGTACTGCAGCGTATAGCCTCGGGCGAGGCCGCACTGGTTATCGGCACCCATGCCCTGTTCCAGCAGGACGTCGAGTTCGCCCGGCTGGGGCTGGTCGTCGTCGATGAGCAGCACCGCTTCGGCGTGCACCAGCGGCTGGCACTGACCGAGAAGGCCGCCGAGGGGCTGGGACGCGCGCACCAGCTGGTGATGACCGCAACGCCCATCCCCCGCACCCTCTCCATGGTCGCCTACGCGGACCTGGACTGCTCCGTCATCGACGAACTGCCGCCCGGGCGCCAGCCGGTGTCCACCGTCCTGATCGACAACAACCGCCGCGACGAGATCGTCGCCCGGGTAGCCGCCGCCTGCGCACAGGGGCGGCAGGCCTACTGGGTGTGTACCCTGATCGAGGAGAGCGATGCGCTGCAGGCGCAGGCGGCCGAGGCCACGGCGGCTGAACTGCGCGAGGCCCTGCCGGAACTGCACAGCGGGCTCATCCTCGGCAGCATGAAGCCCGCCGAGAAAGAGCAGGTCATGGCCGAGTTCAAGGCAGGCGATATCGCGCTGCTGGTGGCCACCACCGTG
>JAWVYG010000440.1:0-3713 GCA_033722815.1 Halioglobus sp. | reverse complement strand
GCGCCTCGTCGACGTTGCGAAACAGTTCAGGCAGTAACTGCGACGTCTGCGTGGCGAGGATCTTCACGGCTGGCTGCGCGGCGATTGTTCAGGTTGCTGCTGCGGAATGTGCGGCGCCGATGCAAGCGGGGCAGCGGTACGCACCGCGGCCACCTGTCGCCGCGCCGGCCCCGGTGGGCCGGGCGGCATGGCGCTAACGGGCCGGTCAGCCGTTCTGGACGCTGAGGTCAGGCGCCGGCGAGTTGGCCGAGGTCTGGGCGCCGAGAGACTTCTTGCCTGCGGCGGATTCGCCCGGGTCCATGTCGATGCTGCCCTTGAAGATCGCGCCGTCTTCGAGCGTCACCCGGGGCGCCACGATGTTGCCCTTGACGTTGCCGGTCTTGGAGATCACGACCTTCTCGGAGCCGGCGATGTCGCCGGTGACGGTGCCGTCGACGGTCACCGTGCGGGCGTTGATGTCCGCGGTCACCTGGCCGGACTGCCCGACGGATACCTGCTGGTCTTTCATTGTGATGGTGCCCTCGACCTTGCCCTCGATGAGCAGGTCTTCCTCGCCGGAAACTTCACCTTTAATCGTGATGCTCGGACCAATCATAGCGGCACTCCTTGATGGTGCTGTGGGGGTGGAAAGTGGGGTTCGTGAAACGGGATCCTGCGCGTCTGACGCCGCCGGCGTCGACTTGCCTTTGGGTCTATCGAACATAGCCATAGCTATCGCCTGTTTGCCGAAAGGGCCATCCATGCTATCAGTGCGCGGTGGCCGAAACCAGCAAAGTCAGCGCTTTCGTGCAGTTAGCGCATGACCCGGGCGGGTAGTGTCCAGGGACCGGATGTACAGCCCCGCAAAAATTAATACGTAAGTATTAATCATGCCCTGCGGGGTCGGGCGGTGTCAGGTGCTGCGGGTGACGGGCAGGTAATCCCGCGTCATTTCCTCCGACACCTGCCACAGGCGTGCCGCCATGGCGTCATCCTGCATGTGGGGGGTTTCGCCGTCGCTGACGTTGCAGTCGGCGAAGTAGAAACCGCGCACCCCCTCGAGGTCCGGGCTGGTGGCCACGTAGGACTGCGTCGCGGCACCTTCGGGAATGGTCTTCATGAACAGCCAGCCGAAGTACTTCGTTGCCCACTGCTGCCAGGCGGGCAGGTGCTTGACCAGGTTGGTGCGAATCACGCCGGGGTGCACGCTGTTGGCGGTCGCGGGGGTGTGGGATATGCGCCGCGCCAGCTCGCGCGCGCACAGCGCATTGGCCAGCTTCGATACGCCGTAGGCGACCCACGGGTGGTAGTGCTGGCTGCCGTCCAGGTTGTCGAATTCGATGCCGTTCTCGGCGCGCCGGTGGGCCAGCGAGCTGAGCAGGGTGAAGCGCCCCTGGGGCGCGGCGAGCACGCTGTCCTGCAGCTGCCGTATCAGCACGAAGTGCCCCAGGTGGTTCACGGCGAACTGCTTTTCCACGCCGTTCACCAGCTCCAGCTCCGGCAGCGCCATGATGCCCGCGTTGGTGATCAGCCCGTCCAGCGGTACGTTCATGGCGCGGATGCCCTCGGCGCAGCGCACCACCGAACCCCAGTCGGCGAGGTCCAGGAATGCGGGGGTGGTGGCGCCCTCGACGCTGGCGCAGGACTTCTCCGCCTTTTCCTGCGTGCGGGCGATCCCGATGACGTGGGCGCCGCGCAGGGCGAGCACTCGCATGGTTTCGAGCCCCAGCCCGGAGTTGCAGCCGGTGATGGCATAGGTGAGCCCGGACAGGTCCAGGCCCGCCGTGACCTCCTCGGCAGTGGAACTGGCGCCGAAGGGGCTGCGGGGCGGCTCCCGGGTGATGATCTGGGCCAGCAGGTGGGAGGGCAGGGCGCTCAACACACCCATGGTGGCCAGGTAGCGCATGACCTGGCGGCGTTTGATGATCGGATTCACAGGGCCCTCCCGGCGGTTGCTGCTGGCGTTTTGCCCGCGGCGAAAAGCTTAGACCGTTCGCCGCACAAGTGCACTGGCAAATATTACCGCGCCGCGCTCCTTCAGCCGAGCAACTCCGGCTGTTCCTCGGTGATGACGTCGTACAGGGGTTGGAAGCTGAACCAGCCGGCCAGCGGCGTGCCCACCGTCTGGTAGGTTTGTCGCGCCACCTCGTCATCGATCAGCTGTGGGGTGCCCGCCGCCTGGGCCAGCAGCTGCGCCTGGCAGCTTCGCTCCATGGTGATATACCACCAGGCCGCGGCGTCGATGGTCTGTCCCACCGTGATCAGTCCGTGGTTTTGCAGTATGGCCGCTTTCTTGCTGCCCAGCGCGTTGGCGATGCGCTCGCCCTCGCTGTTGTCCAGTACCACGCCGTTGAATTCGTTGAACAGCACGTGGTCTTCGTAAAAGGCGCAGCTGTCCTGGGTCAGCGGGTCGAGGAGCTTGCCCAGCGCCGAGAAGGCCTTGCCGTACACGGAATGCGAGTGGGCTGCCGCGGTGACCTCGGGCAGGGCCATGTGAATCTGCGAGTGGATGGTGAACGCGGCGCCGTTGAGCAGCCCCTGGCCCTGCACGACCTCGCCCGTGTGGCTGACCAGCAGCAGGTCCGACACGCACATCTGCTTGAAGGACTTGCCCATGGGATTGACCCAGAAGTGGTCGGTCATCTCCGGGTCGCGCACGGTAATGTGCCCGGCCACCCCCTCGTCGAAGCCGAACTTGCCGAACAGGCGCAGGGCCGCGGCCAGTTTGTTCTTGCGGTCGCTGCGTATTTCCTCGGTTGTCCCGGGCTGCCGCATCAGGTCCGCGGAGTCGTCGGTGTTCATCACGATGCTGTTCGCACTCTGGTTCATGTCGTTTGCCCTCACTTGTGGTTACACTGCATTAATGTACGTTGACTGAACGGAATCGGCTCTGGCGATGCCTTCCCCTGAACTGCAGGCCGCGCTTGCCCCCTGGCTCGAACGCTGGGGGGTCGACGACCTCGCCGCGACCGACCGTTGGCTGGCGCACATGTCGCTGGCGGCCTGGTCGCAGGACGACTTCCTCGTCGTCCAGGGCGATACCAGCGACACCCTGTACCTGCTGCAGGAGGGGCTGGTGCGCCTGTTCTACACCACACCCGAGGGCAAGGAGCGCAACAAGGCGTTCTACCGTGCCGGCCAGGTTACCGGGCCCGTCAGTGCGGCGATTACCGCCGCCCCGGCGCCCTTCGCCATCCAGTGCCTGGAGCCGACCAGCGCCATCTGCTTTCGTCACCGGGACCTCCTCGAGGCGACCCGGGCCAACGCCCAGCTGTCGCACCTCTACCGCGAACTGCTGTCGGACGCCTTTATCCGCAACGAGCAGCGCGAGGCAGTCCTGCTGACGCTCGATGCTCGGCAGCGCTACCAGTGGCTGTTGCGGGAGGAGCCGGAGCTGGTGGAACGTGTGCCCCAGTTCCACCTGGCCTCCTACCTGGGGCTCGATCCGGTGTCGCTGTCTCGACTGAAACGCAAGCTTAGTCCCCCGGTCGACCCGGCGCATTAACATTTGTTAAGTGGTTGGGCGCTCGCCTTGCGGCGCGCGACTGAAGCGGGCCGTCAGAGGTGGCTGCGGTGGAACTCGATGTGTTCGCCGATAAAACTGGCGATGAAGAAGTAGCTGTGGTCGTAGCCCGGCTGCATGCGCAGGGTCACGGGGTAATCCGCAGCCGCGGCAGCGGCCTGTAACAGTTCCGGCTTCAGTTGTTGCGCGAGGAAGTCGTCCGCGTCGCCCT
>JAWVYG010000439.1:0-3716 GCA_033722815.1 Halioglobus sp. | reverse complement strand
GGCTTGCCTAGGCGCCGGCGATGTTGACGATGGCGTGCCCGGTCATCGCGCCGGCGTACAGCCGCTCGAGGGTCGCCGGCACCTCGTCCAGCGTGATCTCGTGGTTGATGCGCGCCACCGAGGCGAGCTCTGCGCAGCCGGCGAGTTGCTCCCACGCGGCCTGCTTGTCCTGCAGCGGGATCTCCACCGAGTCCACCCCGAGCAGGTTGACGCCGCGCAGTCTGAAGGGCAGCACCGTGGCGTCGAAGGCTGGCGACTGCACCAGTCCGCAGCAGGCGACGCTGCCGCCGGCCTTGAGCTGTTTGATCACGTTGGCCAGCGTGTCACCGCCGACCACGTCGACCGCGCCCGCGAAGCGCTCCTTCAGCATGGGGCGCTTGTTGGGTTCGGAGAACTCCGCGCGATCGATGACCTCACTGGCACCGATCTCCATCAACAGGGCTGACTGGTCGGCCTTGCCGGAGCTGGCTGCCACCGTGTAGCCCGCATTGGCCAATAGCGCGACCGCCAGGCTGCCCACGCCGCCGGTTGCGCCGGTGACCAGCACCTCGCCGTGGTCCGGGGCGACGCCCATGCGCTGCAGTTTGTTGATGCACAGCTGCGCGGTGAGACCGGCGGTGCCGAACAGCATGCTGCCGCGGGGCGTGAGGCCGCCCGGGCAGGGAATCGCCCAGTCGGCCGGCACACGGATGTACTCCGCCAGGCCCCCGGCGGTGTTCATACCCAGGTCGTAGCCTGTGACGATGACCTCGTCGCCGGCCTTGAAGTCCGCGTGGGAGCTCTCCTCGACGACCCCGGCGGCGTCGATGCCGCCCTGGTGGGGGAATTCCCGGGTCACCCCGCGATTGCCGTTGGCGGACATGGCGTCCTTGAAGTTGAGGGACGAGTAGTGCACGCGAATCAGCAGGTCGCCCGCGGGCAGGTCGTCGATGTCGCGTTGCGCGATGGACTGCTGGAAATTGCCTTCACCCTGTTCCTCGATGTAGTGGGCGCGGTAGGTCGTCATGGTGTTGTCTCCGGGTTATGTCAGGTGCATGCCATCAGGCCTGTCGCAGGACCCAGCGTGGCAGCGTGATCTCGTCATTGATTTTTTCGAACACCGCCTGCACCGGTGCGCCGATGGCAATGTCGTCATAGGCGATGCTGTTGATCGGGTCGCCCGCCGCGCCGACCAGGTTGCCGACGAAGCGTATCGTCGGGTCCTCCTCGGCGGCGACGACGATGGCGTTGTAGGGGGCAAGGTCAGTGAAATCCAGCATCAGCGGCGGGTGCGGCGCGATCACCGACCAGATGACGCCGCGGCCGGACAGTTCGACCCAGGTGGGCGCCACGCGCGGTGTCCAGGAGTTCACGGGACGCGGCGGGAACAGCAGCCGGCCGCTGTCGGGGCACTGCTGCACGCGCAGGACGCCCTCGCGACAACCGGCCCAGAAGGGCTCGTTGGTGTCGTCGATGTAGGGCAGCAAACTCGCGTCGGTCATGTCATGAGGCCTCAGTTGCGCAGCACGAGGGCGCCGGTGGGGACGCCCTCGCCGCCGGTGACGAGGCAGGTCTGCGCGCCCTCGACCTGGTTGATCGCACTGCCGCGCAGTTGCCGTACCGCCTCGGTCACCAGGTTGAAGCCGTGGACGTAGGCCTCCGACAGGCCGCCGCCGGAGGTATTGCAGGGCAGGGCCCCGCCGGGCTCGAGGTTGCCACCCTCGGTGAACGCCGCGCCCTCGCCGCGCGCGCAGAAACCATAGCCCTCCAGCGACAGCGGGATCAGTGGCGTAAAGGCATCGTATATCTGCGCCACGTCGATATCTGCCGCCTGGATATCCGATTGTTGCCACAGTTTGCGCGCGGTCGCCCAGCTGGGGCCCTGCAGCGGGTCGTCACAGAAAAAATTCTGCATGGTCTGGTGTTGCGCGTGGAAGCCCTGGGCGAAGGCGTGGATGTATACGGGCCTGTGCCGGCAATCGGCGGCGTGCTCCGCACCGACGATGACAGCCGCCAGCGCGCCGTCCGTCTCCAGGCAGTTGTCGAACAGGCATAGCGGCCTGGAAATCCAGCGCGCCGCCATGTAGTCCTCACGCGTCATGGTCTTCTCGTACATCGCAGCAAAGGGATTGTTGTTCGCGTAGCGGCGCTGGGCGAGTGCCACGTTGGCGAGGTGATCGCGGGTGGCGCCGTACTCGTGCATGTAGCGGCGCGCGAGGAGGGCGATCTCATCGACCGGCCGCAGCACGCCGAAGGGCCGGGTGTAGTTGGCGGCGATGTCCTCGATCAGCGCCGACGAGGTTTTCGACCAGGGCCTGCGCACCGCGCCCGAAGCGCGCTTGCGCGAGCGCCAGGCGACGCCGACCCGGCACTGGCCCGTGGCCACCGCCATGGCGAGATTGCCGAGCACGCCGGGGCCGGCGCCGCCGCCGTAACCGACCTGGCCGAACCAGGTGATGTCGCCCAGGCCGAGGTTGCGCGCAAGCTGCACCTCGGAGTTTGATTCCTGCGTGTAGGATGCCAGGCCGTCGACCTCGGCGCGGTCGATGCCCGCATCGTCCAGGGCGTTGAGTACGGCTTCGCAGGCCAGTTCCAGCTCCGAGGCCTCGAGTTTCTTGCCGAAGGCCGTCTGGCCTATGCCGGCGATGGCGGTGGTGTCCTTAAGCACTCCCGCGCAGCTCCGTCAGTGTTGCGGTGAGTCTGCGCTTGTCGACCTTGCCGCTGTCGGTAAAGGGTATCTCCTCCTTGGCGAAGAAGAAGTACTGCGAGGGCACCTTGTAGGACGACAGCGCGGCTTTCAACCGCGTGTACAGCGTATCGGCGGCGAGGCTCTCGCCGGTATTGAGCACGACTGCCGCAGCCACCTCCTGCCCGCGGTCCTCGTGCGGCAGGCCGACGACGTAGGAGGCCTGCACCTCGGGCTGTTCATCGATGACGATCTCCACCTCGCGCGGCGTGACGTTCGCACCGCCGGTCTTGATGAGCTCGCCCAGGCGCGCCTTGAAGAACAGGAAGCCGTCGTCGTCGAGATAGCCGCCGTCGCCGCTGCGGTAGAAGCCGTCGGCGTCGAAACACGCCTCGCGCTCTACCTTGTACAGTCCCTGCATGACGCTGTAGCCGCGGATACAGATCTCACCCATTTCGCCCGTCGGCAGCGCGACACCGCTGTCCGGGTCGATGACACGGTGGGCGATACCCTCCGGAGCGCGGCCGAAGGAGCCGCGCATTGCCTCTGGCAGGTCGACGTCCATGTGGTCGATCGAGTGGGGGCCGCAGGTCTCGGTCATGCCGAGGGCATTCGAGCGCAACTCGGGATCGCAGGGCCGTGCGTTGCCCGGCAGGAGGGCGTAGATATTGCCGGCGCGAATGGACGACAGGTCGCGCTCGGGGAAGCTGGGGTGATCGACCATGGCCGTACCGTAGTGCGGCCAGCCGGTCACCAGTGTGGCCCGCTCACGTTCGATGAGTTTCAATGTCTCACCCGGCTCGAACAGTTCCTCATAGATCAGGCTGGCGCCGGCATGCATGGCGCAGTGCAGCGTGAACACCAGGCCTCCGACCCAGAAGAAGGGCATGGGCGAAAAGATGCGGTCGCCCGGGACGATATCGCGCCAGTGATTGAGATTGTAGGCGTGGCGTATGACGGCGCCCTGTGAGTGAATCGCGCCCTTTGGGTCCGCCGTGCTGCCGGAGCTGTATACGATGGTGAGCCTGTCGGCGGCGCTGACACAGGATTG
>JAWVYG010000438.1:0-3729 GCA_033722815.1 Halioglobus sp. | reverse complement strand
GTAAAGCCGTACTCGCCGGTGATCTTGCGGATCGGACGGGTCTCGATGCCCGGCACATCCATCGGCGAGAGGAAAAAGGACAGGCCGTCGTACTTGCGCTCGGCCTCGGGATTGGTGCGCGCCAGCAGGATCATGTAGCGCGCGAAGTTGCCCATGGTGGTCCAGATCTTCTGGCCGTTGATGACGTACGCGTCGCCGTCGCGTACCGCGCGGGTCTGGGCATTGCCCAGGTCGGAACCGTTCTCCGGCTCGGAAAAGCCCTGGCACCAGATGTCCTCGGCGCTGAGGATGCCCTTGAGGTATTTTTTTTTCTCCTCGTCCGTGCCGATGTCGTTGATCAGCGGGCCGGCCCAGCCGAGGCCGATCACGTTGAAGCAGATCGGCACGTTGTGCCGCGCCATCTCCTGGTCGGCAATGCCCTGGAACACCGGCTCGACCCCGCCGCCGCCGTACTCCTTCGGCCAGGCCATACCGAGGTAGCCGGCGGACCAGACCTTGTGCTGCCACTCGCGCAGGAAATCCAGCTGCTGCTCGTCGCCGACCTCCATGAAGGTCTGGGGCAGCAGGAAACCCGGGTCCTGTGGCTTGTTGGCCTCCATCCACGCGGAGACCTCGGCGCGGAACTCCTGCAGTTCCTGCTCGGTAGCGCTCCTCTCAAGTTACTCCTTCTCGGGCATTTGCAGCGGCTCGCCGATGGCGTCGGCGCGCTGGAAGGCCGGGCGCTCCATCATGCGCGCGAGGTAGTCGGCCGTCTGCGGCTGGTAGCGATCGTCCATCTTCAGCGCGCGCCCCAGGTACAGTGCGTAGACCACGGCGATGTCTGCAATGGTGAAGCGGTTGTCCACGAGGTAGTCGTTCGACTCCAGGTGGGTGTCCAGCCGGCGCAGCCGTGCGATGTACCACCTGGCGTAGTCATCCGCCACCGCCTGCTTCTCCGGCGTCGGCTCCAGGTAGTAGTAGCGCATGGAAATGGTCTGCGGGAATGTCAGCGTCGCGTCGGAATGGTGCAACCAGTTGAGGTAGGCGCCATACTCCGGGTGCTCCGGGCGCAGGCCGAAGTCGTAGCGCTCGTAGCGATCGACGAGGTACTGGCAGATGCCCGCCGACTCGGTCATCTCGGTCTCGCCATCGACGAAGAACGGCACGGTGCCGAGACTGTTCACCTCGAGGTAGTCGCGCTGGAATATGCGCGGTGGGAAGGGCAATACCTCCACCTCGTACTCCAGCCCCATTTCCTCCAGCGCCCAGAGCGCGCGCAGGGAGCGCGCGCCGTTACAGTGCCACAGCTTCATGCCTACAACCCGTACTGGCGCGACGCCAGGTCGCGCATGATTTCCTCGGAGCCGCCGCCGATGGCGTTGACCCGCACCTCGCGGTAAATCCGCTCCACGCGGTTGCCGCGCATATAACCGATACCGCCGAGAATCTGCATGGCCTCACGCGCACAGAACTCCATCGTTTCACTGGCCTGCACCTTCAACAGCGCGATGTCCCCCGGGTTGGGATTGCCCGCCTCGATGGATTCGTAGCACATGCGGATATAGGCCTGCGTGGCGTTGATCTTCTGCTTCATCTGCGCGATCTTGTGGCGGATCACCTGGTGGTCGCCCAGGCGCTTGCCGAAGGTCTTGCGCTCGCGCGCCCATTCCACCGCTTCTTCCAGGCACACCCGCGCCAGCGCCTCCATGCCGGCGGCCATGCCCATGCGCTCGCCGTTGAAATTGGTCATGATCACCAGGAAACCCTTGTTCTCCTCGCCGATGAGGTTGCTCACCGGCACGCGCACGTCGTCGAAATACAGCGTCGCGGTGTCCGATGCCCACCAGCCCTGCTTGCGGTCCAGCTGGGTGCGGCTGAAGCCTTCCGCGTCGGTGGGGATGAGCAGCATGGAGACACCCCTCGCGCCCTCGTCACCAGTGCGCACCGCCGTCGATACCCAGTTGGCGCGCATGCCGCCGGTGATATAGGTCTTGGAGCCATTGACCACGTAGTGGTCGCCGTCACGCACCGCCGTCGTGGACAGCTGGGCCACGTCGGAGCCGGCGCCGGGCTCGGTGATACCCAGTGAGATGTGCTTTGTCCCGGCCAGCACCGGCGGCGCCACCAGCTCCTTGAGTTCCTGGCTGCCCCAGTTGATCACCGGCGGCAGCCCGATGCCGTGCACCATCAGGCTCGCCGCGACGCCGCCTGCGCCGACGCGCGCCAGCTCCTCGTTCGCAATCCAGCCGTGCCAGGAATCGATACCCTCGCTGACTCCGCCGAACTCCTCCGGGTACCCCAGGCCCAGCAGGCCGACCGCGGCCGCCTTGGGCCACAGCTCGATCGGGATATGGCCGTCTTCATCCCACTGCTCCGCGTAGGGCATGATTTCACTGTCGATGAACTTGCGCAGCTGCGCGCGCCACTCGTGGTGCTCCTCGCGCATGTTGGGGTTGGGCATTCGAGCACTGTCAAAATCCAGGGACATAGGGAAACTCACGGGAATTTCGTACGAACGGGCTGCCCATACTAATCAAAAACGCGATTGATGGGCATGTTTTCGGGCGCCATTGAGTTGGGCAACGGTGACAGCTCAACCAGCAGCCTGTCGCAAGAGCCCAGGCCGGCGCAATCCCGCGTTGGAGATCGTCCGGGGCGGCACACCGCTTGACCTGCTCTCGACTGTGACTTGTTCAGCAGGCTGCTAGACTGTCTCACTGTAAGCCGCTGCCCGCCCGGGCCGCGAGGCACGCAGCAGCAACCTACCGGACCACCATGCAGATAAACGAACCCGCAGCCGTCGCACCCATCCAGCCGCTGTGGCGACTGGGCTTTCGCGCGGGTTTCCTGTGCGCCGGACTCTTCGCCGTGGTGAGCATGGGCCGCTGGCTGTTGTGGCTGTATCGCCCCGAGAGCTGGCACTTCACGGCCGGCGTCACACCGTCGCCGTACTGGTGGCACGCCCACGAGATGATCTTCGGCTTCGCCATGCCCGTGGTGGCGGGTTTCCTGCTCACCGCTGTCGCCAACTGGACGGGCATCGCGGGCACACGCGGGCGCCCGCTCATGGTCCTGTTCGGGCTGTGGCTGGTAGCGCGGCTGTCACTGTGGCTCCTGCCCGGGTTGCCACTGCTCGCACTCGCGGCGGAACTGGGCTTCCTGGCCCTGCTGGGCGTTGAACTGACCCGGCGCGTGTGGGCGGTGCGCCAGTGGCGCAACATGTTGTTCACGCCCGTGCTGCTGGTGCTGGCGCTGCTGTGTTGTGCCAGCTACCTGTTCGCCGCGGATGCCCAGCTCAGCCTGCGGCTGCACTACGGCTGCGTGTGGCTGGTCATACTGCTGGTCACCATCATCGGCGGGCGTGTCACGCCGCTGTTCACGGGCAACCGGCTGGGCCTGCAAATCCCCGCGCTGCCCGGCTGGTTCGAGTACCTGTGTATCGGTATTGTCGCGCTGATTGCCCTGTGGTCGCCGCTGCCGGGCGGCGGCAACGGCACGGCCGTCCCCGCGGCGCTGTACCTGCTGGCCGGCGCACTGCACCTGGGCCGCCTCGCGCACTGGCGCGGCTGGAAGACCCTGCGCGTGCCGCTGCTGTGGTCCATGCACGCCAGCTACCTGTGCATCCCGCTGGCACTGCTGGGCCTGGGGCTGGTCGCGGGTGACGCGCAGGCACAGAAGAACATGCTGCACCTGGCCGCCGTGGGCAGCATCGGCGGCATGATCCTGGCAATGATGTCGCGGGTGGCGCTG
>JAWVYG010000437.1:0-3738 GCA_033722815.1 Halioglobus sp. | reverse complement strand
GGGCCGTCACACGGTGGCCGTGCTCTACCGGCCGACGGCGTTCTATACCGGCGCGCTGATCTCTCTCCTTTCGCTCGCGGCGCTGGCGTGGTGCATGTTGCGCTACGGTTCGCAGGGTTCGACCGACGCCGCGTGAACGCATTCGCTTCTTCACGCGGTCTACGCCCACCGCGGCGCGGCGCTGTCAGTGGGCGAAGCGCGCGCAGCCCAACGTCGCCGACCAGTCAGTCCGGCGGCCCGTCGCCCGGAGCAGGCGCCAGTGCTGTAAGATTGAACCCTTCCTTGAGCTGATAATGCCGCCCTGATCCTCGAATTGTAGTACTGAACGGGTCGCTAGTTGCGATAGCGCACGCTGGCAAAGTCGCGGCGCGGCTCCGTGAAGCTGACCGTGGTGGTGCCGAACGCGTCGACGCCGAAACCGCCGCGAATCTCGCGCTCGTCGCCCAGGTTGCGACCGAATACCCCGAATTCCCAGTGATTGTCCGCGCTGACGTAGGTGATACCGGCGTTGTAGATCGTGTAGCTGTCGGCGTGCAGGCGATCGAAGCTGGCGCTCTGATCGTCATCGCTGTAGAAGATGTCGTCCTTGTAGGAGAGGTCGCCGCGCAGCCTGATCGACGCGCCGCCTTCCAGCTCGCAGACATACTGCGCCAGCAGGTTCGCCGTCCACTCGGGGACGTTGGTGAACGGGCGGTCGCTCACGTCTTCCAGCTCGCCGGTGTCGGGATCGATGACATCGAACTCGTCGTACTCCGGTTCGATGTAGGCGATGCCGCCAGTGATCGTCAGTCCCTGCATTGGCAGCACGGTAACTTCCAGTTCGCCGCCCCACAGCGTGGAGTCCGCGGCGTTGTCCACGACCAGCGCGAGCGCGCTGTCGACGGACCCGGAGGGCCGGCTCACCAGGAACTGCCTGTCCTGGTAGTCGTTGTAGAACAGCGCACCGTTCAGCTGCAGGCGGTTGTTCCACAGCTGGGTTTTCATGCCGAGTTCATAGCTGACCAGCGTCTCGGGGTCGGCGACCGATATCTGCGCGGTCGCGGTGGGCCGGCCGTTGTAGACGCCACTGCGAAAGCCGCCCGAAACGCTCGCGTAGGCCAGCGTGTCGTCATTGAGATCGAGTTCCAGGCCGATCTTCGGGGAGATCTCGTCCCAGTCGTCCTCGCAGGAAAAGCTCGAGCCGATACCGTCCGCCACGACATCGGTGCACGAGCCGGGGTCCGTTGGCCCGGGAGCGAGGATGGGCATCTGGCTCGCGCGACGGAAGCTGTACATATCGAGTTGCTTCTCGTCGTAGGTGTAGCGCACAGCGGCGTTCATGCGCGCAGCGTTACTGATGTGCCATGTGCTGTTGAAGAAAGCGGCCCAGGCGGTTGCCTCCTGCGTCCGATCATAGGACAGCGTGATATCCAGCGGCAGCACGCCGATCGCCTCCCACAGGCCCGCGCCTACGGTCACCTCGCTGAAGTGGTCGCCATCCTCCCTCAGGTAGTACGCCCCGACAAGCCAGTCGAAAGCGCCGCCGGTGGCGTTGCTCAGGATGAATTCCTGGCTGAACTGCTGCACGTCGAACGCCGAGCCGACCGCGAAGTAGTCCTGCACGGAGTTATCCGCATCGCGGTAGGACTCGCTGTCCATATCGCGGTAGCCGGTCAGGGACTTCAGGGTGAGATCGCCGAGTGTGACGGTATTCGTCCAGCTCACGCCCCAGGTGTCGTTTTCTTCACCGTCGCGCTCGTTGAGCGCACTGCTGCGGTCGATGTCGTCGATGTTGGTGGCGCAGCAGGTCTCGCCCAGGGGTCCGAGGACTCTGCCAAGGTACGCGCCAGATACCGGCGCGCCGGGGTTGAAGTCACTGAGCACCTGCGGGTACACGTTCTGGTCGATGTGCGTATAGTCCACCACGAGGTGTGAATTCCAATCCTCGCTGACGTCGAGGTCGAGGTGGCTGCGTACCGCCCAGGAGTCGTCGTTGCCGGCGTCGTCGCCACGATCGCGCTTCTGCCAGCCGTCGGAGTTTCTCGTCATGACGGCCACACTGGCCGCCGCGGTGTCGGTGAGCGGGAACTCCAGGTAACCGTCGAGGCCGACGTAGTTGTCCTCGCCGCCTGTCAGCTCCGCCCAGTAGTTCGTCTCACCGGAGGGGCGGCGCGTGGTCACGTTGATGGCGCCCCCGATCGTGTTCTTGCCGAACAGGGTGCCCTGTGGACCGCGCAGCACCTGTACCTGCTGGATGTCGGCGAGCTGGAAGTTGGAACCCAAAGTGCGGGCGAGATAGATGCCGTCGACGTACAGGCCCACACCGGGATCGACCGTGAGCGCGAAATCGAACTGCCCGACGCCGCGCAGGTACGCCTGCAGTGCGCTGCTTACGCCGTTGTTGGAGGCAGTGATAGCCAGGTTCGGGGTCCGCTTCTCGATGTCCGCGACGTCGAACATCCGGGTCTGCTGAATGAGGTCCCCCGACAGGGCGGTAATGGAGATTGGCGTCTCCTGCAGGTTCTCTTCCCGCTTCCGGGCCGTGACCAGCACCTCTTCCAGGGCGGGTTGTTGTGCCAGCGCGATATCGGCGACAAAAAGTGGCCATACAGCGAGCGAAAGAACAGCGGTGCGGGTACGAAATGTGAACATGGCTCCACCTCTTATAGTTTTGTGGGGGACGAACGTCGTGAGTCCGGCGCTCAACCTCGGCCCATGGTGCGCCGAACCGGTTCAGGGAAAAACCCTCGGCCGCGAATTAATTGTTCTTGCAGGGCATTCAATACCTGCCTGCGCGCGTCATCAAGGGCGCAACATGCCCTGCGGGAGTGTTGGATTGCAGCCAGGATTGAGCCACCAACCCGCGGGTTTGCATCGAATTTTTACCCATGTATAACCCCTTACCAGCTTGAGAATCCAGGGTCATACCATCTTCCAGTTGTGCGACAACCTCGGTCGCACTCATTTGCTTGTCCATTGGGCTCCTCTACTCAATGGTCCTCTATCCGCGCGAAACGGAAATTCCGCTTGATGAAGTTCATATTGTTCTCGTTCCAGCGGCCTGAAGGGAACCTTCGATTACGCGCCTGGCGTGACGTTCCAGGGCAGTGACGGAGTCGGGAAGTCTGGCAAAGCGCCGATCACTGGCCTGACCGTGGTGGAACCGATAGTAAATTTGCTGGCAGATGGCGGCCCTGCGAAACAGGCCATAGACATAATAGAAATCGAACTGCCTGATCGGAACGTCCCAACCCGCCACGGCGCTGTAGTTTTCCAGCAACTGCTGCCGCGTGAGGGCACCGGGTACATTGCTGGGCATGTTGCGAATGGCCTGCAGGTCCTCGGGGTCTCCCGCTTCTATCCAGTAACCCAGGGTCGCCCCAAGGTCCATCAGGGGATCACCCAGCGTGGCCAGTTCCCAGTCGAGCACGCCGATGAGTTCGCCGGGGCGCTCACTGCTCCAGATCAGGTTGTCCATCTTGTAATCGTTGTGTATCAGGCTGTGACGACCGGTGTCCCCGGGCAGATGATCGGCAAGCCAGCGCGTGATCTCACGGAAATCAGGTGCTCCCGGTGTCAGCGCATCGAGGTGGCGCTTCGTCCAACCCTTCACCTGGCGGTCAATGTAACCCTCCGGTTTGCCCAGGGACCCCAGCCCCGCCGCGGCGTAATCCACCGCATGCAGTTCGGCCAATGCCTCGACAAAGCGTCGCGAGTGCAGAGCGACCAGTTCGGGGCCGGCCTTGAGCGCCTCCGGGT
>JAWVYG010000436.1:0-3746 GCA_033722815.1 Halioglobus sp. | reverse complement strand
CTTCGTTACTCATGCGATACCTCACTGGGCTCGGGGGTCGGCGCAATTTGCCGCGGCGCCGGTGTAAGTGGCAATTTGCGGCCTGCCAACATACCCCAAAAGGCTTCTGCGACAAGGAGTTAAAGGGAAATTCCGGACGCTGTATGGCCAGTTGAACTATCCCGTACTTTGCGCTGTGCACAGCGGTCACCAGGCGCTGACCTCAGCGCTCTGCCGCCGCGTTCGCGGATGTGCGCGCGGACGATGCGAGGGCCGGCCCTTGTGTCTGCCAGCGGAAGTCTGGAGAATCTGCCCCTTTTGGACGGGTACACCTCCGATGCAAGAACAGGACTCCATCGACGCGCTGAACGAGCGGGCACCCCACTTCATCGCGCTGCTGGGCGGCAGGGTCATCGGCGTCGACAGTGAGGCACGAACCTGCACCTTCGAATTCAACGTGGTGGAGGACTTCTGCCACTCCGTCGACGTGGTCCAGGGCGGTTTCGTGACCGCCATGCTGGATGCCGCGATGAGCCATGCCATGTTCGCCCACGATGAATTCGGCGGCCTGGCCGGCGTGTCCTCGCTGGAAATCAAGACGAGCTTCCTGGAACCCACACGTGCCGGGCGCCTGCTGGCCATCGGCAGGATACTGAAGTCCACGTACAAGACGGCGTTCATGGAAGCGCTGCTGTACAACGAGGACGGCGAACTCACCGCGACGGCCAGTACGGTCGCCAAGCTGCCACGACAGGGCTGAGAAAGGGTTGAGAGCTGGCGCAGGAAGACCGGCCGGTGCACAGCCACCGCCGCTGGGCCGCCCGCCTTTATTTTGCCGCGCCCGCTGGTTAGGATGATGCATCCCGTCGGGCCACGCTGCCACAGCCCCCGCCAGTAACAGAGGTAAACCCCATGCGTCGAGCCCTGAGCATTCTGCTGGCCCTGGCGGTTTTCGCCGTCATCGCCTCCGCCTTCTACGTGGTGGATACCGGCAACGTGGCGGTAAAGAAGACACTCGGCACAGTCGACCTGGACGAGGTCCCCGCGGGCCTGCACTTCCGTGTGCCGGTCATCACCTCGATCTATGAATTCTCGGCGAAAGAGATCGTGATCGATTTCAACGACCTCACCCCGAAAGCGCGCGATAACCTGCGCCTCAAGGACCTGGACGTCAGCATCTACTACAAGGTCGACCCCGCCGCGATCGCCGAGGTGATGGTGAAATACGCCGCGGCCTACGCCGAGGGTCCCGAGGCGCTGCTGCCGGCCTACGGCGTGGTGTTCCGCGAGGGACGCGATGTCATCTACCAGGAAGTGACCAAGATCGACTCGCTGGAACTGCACCGCAACCGCGACGCCCTGCGCGAGGGCATCAGCAGCCGGCTGCAGCAGAAGCTGGACCAGAAGGATACGGGGGTGTTCACCATCACGCGGGTTGCGGTGCGCGCCCTCAACACCGACCCGACGATCGAGAAGGCCATCCAGCAGGCGGTACAGGCGCAGAAACGCCTGGAGGCTAAAAAGGTCGAGGTGGAGATCGCCAACAAGGACGCCGAAATCGAGATCGCCAGGGCTCGCGGGATAGCCGAGGCGAACGCCATCATCAACGAATCCCTGACGCCGGAGTACCTGCAGCACGAACTCAACGAGGCGCTGAAGATGTTCGCCGAGAACGAGGGCGACGTGGTCGTGATCCCGGCCAACATGCAGGGTTTCGACATGATCCTGGACGCCAAGAAACTCGGCGCCGGCGGCGCGAAGTAGTCGTTTAACCGGTGGCCCAGCTCAATCCCCGCCAACGGGAGGCCGTGCGCTACATCGACGGCCCCCTTCTCGTACTCGCCGGCGCCGGCAGCGGCAAGACCAGCGTTATCACGCGCAAGATTGCCTACCTGGTGAAAGAGTGTCGCCTGAGCCCGGCGAAGATCGCCGCGGTGACCTTCACCAACAAGGCGGCCCGTGAGATGAAAGAGCGTGTCGGGGCCCTGGTGTCCGCAGATTCCGCCGAACAGCTGACGGTAAGCACCTTCCACCAACTGGGCCTGAAGATCATTCGCGCCGAGCGCACGGCGCTGGGGCTGAAGTCGGGCTTTTCCATCTTCGATGCGGAGGACACCAGGACGCTGATCCGCGACCTGTTGATACAGGAGCACGGCGCCGAGGGCGACCAGGCGGGCGTCATCCAACAGCGCATCTCCAACTGGAAGAACGACCGCGTGACCGCCGAGCAGGCCCAGGCCGCCGCCACCTCGCCGGCGGAAATTCTCTGCGCCCAGGCCTACCTGCGCTACCAGCGCGCGCTCAAGGCCTACAACGCGCTGGACTTCGACGACCTGATCCTGAAGCCGACCGTGTTGTTCGAGCACACCGCGGAAGTTCTCGAGAGATGGCAGAACCGCATTCACCACCTGCTGGTCGACGAGTACCAGGACACCAACTCCAGCCAGTACATGCTGGTCAGGCAGCTGGTGGGGAGCGGCGGCAGGTTCACCGTGGTGGGGGACGACGACCAGTCGATCTACGCCTGGCGCGGCGCCAGGCCGGAAAACCTGGCGCTGTTGCAGGAGGACTTCCCGGGCCTGAAGATCGTCAAGCTGGAACAGAACTACCGCTCAACCGCGCGCATTCTCAAGGTCGCCAACGCGCTGATCGCCAACAACCCGCACGTGTTCGACAAGCAGTTGTGGAGCGAACTGGGTTACGGCGACCCGCTGCGCGTCGTCCGCTGTTCAGATGAAACCGCCGAAGCGGAACAGGTGGTGGCGGAGATCATCGACCACAAGCTGCGCAAGCGCACGCGCTACGGCGACTACGCCATCCTCTACCGCGGCAACCACCAGTCGCGGCTGGTCGAGCTGGAACTGCAGAAGCAGCAGGTGCCCTACCACCTCAGCGGCGGCACCTCGTTCTTTGCCCGCAACGAGGTCAAGGACATCATGGCCTACCTGCGGCTGATGCTGAACGAGAACGACGACAACGCCTTCCTGCGCATCGCCAACGTACCGCGGCGCAAGCTCGGCACGTCCACGCTGGAGGCGCTCGGCAACTTCGCCACTGCCGAGGGCATCAGCCTGAGCCGCGCCTGCGCCCGCATCGGCGCGGCGCAGGTGCCGCAGGCCGGCCTGGCGCGGCTGCAGGAGTTCAAGGGCTGGCTCGACGACACGCGGCACCGCTGCGCCGGCGACAGCGGCGTGTCCGGCATCCGGCAGATGATCCGCGACATGGATTACGCCGGCTGGCTGGAGCAGATCAGTTCGAGCGAGGAGGTGGCCGAGCGGCGCATGTCCAACGTCGACTTCCTGGTAGACGGACTGAGGCGCATCATGTCAGAGGACGGCGTCGCCCTGGACGAGGCTATCTCGCGCATGGTGCTGCGCGACCTGCTGGAGCAGCAAGACGAGGAGGAAAAGGGCCCGGACAGCGTGCAGCTGATGACACTGCACGCCTCCAAGGGCCTTGAGTTCCCGCACGTCTACATCATCGGTATGGAAGAGAACCTGCTGCCGCACCGCGTCAGTGTCGAGGAGGGGCAGGTCGAGGAGGAGCGCCGGCTCGCCTACGTCGGCATCACCCGCGCCCAGCGCACGCTGGCGCTGACCATGGCCCTGAAACGCAACCAGTACGGCAATACCGTGGACTGCGAACCCAGCCGCTTCATTGACGAACTACCCGCAGAGGATGTGCGCTTCGACGGCGGCGACGGCCGCGACCGCGACCCGGACCCCGGTCGCGGGCGCGAGACGCTCGCAGATTTGAAGGCGTTGTTT
>JAWVYG010000435.1:0-3751 GCA_033722815.1 Halioglobus sp. | reverse complement strand
GGCCAGCTCGGCTGCCTTGTCCAGCTCTGCCTTTGCCGCCAGCTCGGCCTTGCGCGCCAGCACCTTTTCCTGCGCGGCCAGCTTCGCGGCCCTGCGCTTGGCTTCATCGGTTACCTTGACCAGGCGGTCTCGTGCTGCCGCGGCTCTTCCGCGCAGGGACTTGACCCTGGCCGAGGCTCGAGCGGCTGCGTTGGAAGCGGATTTTGCCGCACGCTTGTTGGCGGCCGTCGCATTGCGCTTGGCTGCCTTACGTGCCTTTTCCACTTTCTTGCGAGCTTGCGCGAGGGATTTCTTCTCGGCGTCTACCGCTTTCTGCAGTTTCGCCAGCGCGTCATTCGCCTTTTCTACCGCGGGCGCTACCGGAGTCTTCGGCGCTGCTTTCCTGGCAGCTACCTTTTTCCTGGCGGCTGCTTTCTTGCGCTTCGCGGGTGCTTTGCGTTTTGCAGGGGCTTTACGCTTGGCGGCCGCCTTGCGCTTTGCCGGTGCTTTACGTCCTGCCTTTTTTATTGACGCCTTTCGTTTGGCGGGCGCCTTCTTTCGGGCGGCTTTCGCGCGCCTGGTTGTTGCTTTCTTTTTTGCAGCTGCCATTTTGCAAATCTCCAAGGTGATGACCAGGGTACCGCGTCTTCAAAAATAACAACATTGCAATACAGATACAATACGGGTAGGAACAGAAATAACGTGCAAACTCACATACGCGAGTGCACAGGTGTAAAGACTTTGTCAGAGTGGCGCCGGGAACGGCGCCGGCAGCATCAAGCAGCGAGCGCGGCGAAGAGTCTGTCGCGACTTTCCTCGACGGTGCCCACACCCTCCACGCGGTGATACGCGGGAGCGGCTGTTCCTTCCATAGACTGGTAAAACGCTATGAGCGGACTGGTTTGGCCGGCATATACCTCGAGGCGCTTGCGCACCGTCTCTTCGGTGTCGTCATCGCGCTGCACCAGTGCCTCACCGGTTTCGTCGTCCACGCCCTCCACCTGCGGCGGATTGTGCACGATGTGATAGACGCGGCCGGAGCCAGGGTGAACGCGCCTGCCGCTAAGGCGCGCAACGATCTCCTCGTCCTCTACCGCAATCTCGACAACGTGATCTATCGCCACGCCCGCCTCGACCATGGCTTCGGCCTGCGGAATGGTGCGCGGAAAGCCGTCAAAGAGGAATCCATCGGCACAATCGGCCTGCGCAATGCGTTCCTTCACGAGGCCGATGATAATGTCGTCCGACACCAGGCCGCCGGCGTCCATCACCTTCTTGGCCTGCATACCGAGTTCTGTCCTGGCCTTGACAGCGGCGCGCAGCATATCGCCCGTGGAGATCTGCGGGATACCGAATTTCTCACAGATGTACTGCGCCTGGGTACCCTTACCTGCGCCCGGTGCGCCTAAAAGAATCAATCGCATGGAATAACTTCCTCAACTAGGGCGTGAACTTGCTGGGGCGCGTGGCGAGCCCCGGAAAGGGCGCTAACGATACAGGTGCGGTTGCGCGGTTACAAGTCCTGCGCGCTCTGCGCCTTGGCCTCGCGCCAGAGTTCATCCAGTGCGTCGTCGCCCAGCTCGCCCAGCGTCTGACCGCGCGCCCCCGCGAGCGCTTCCATTGTCCGAAAGCGCGTTTCAAACTTACCCGACGCAGCGCGCAAACTTGCCTCGGCATCACACGCGAGATGGCGCGACAGGTTCACACAGCTGAACAGCACGTCCCCCAGCTCCTCCATCACACGCGCATCGTCAGCGGCGGCGACGGCCTCCTGCAGCTCGGCCAGCTCCTCGTCGATCTTGTGCAGCACAGGCTCGAGGCCCGGCCAGTCGAAGCCCACCTGGGCCGCCCGCTTCTGCAGCTTCTGTGCCCTGGGCAGCGCCGGCAGTGCCACGGGCACGTCTGCAAGCAGGCCGGTCTGGGATTTCTCGGCCCGCTCCTGTCGCTTGATGGCCTCCCAGCTTGCCCCGACCTCCTCGATCGCGACGGCTTCTCCGACGACTCCCTCCAGTTCGCCATCGGCGAACACGTGGGGATGGCGCCGGATGAGTTTCGCCGCCAGCGTGTCGACGACGTCCTCGAAGGCGAACAGGCCCTGCTCGCTGCCCAGTTGTGCATAGAACACCACCTGGAACAGCACATCGCCCAGCTCCTCGGCGATATGCGCATGGTCATCCTGCTCGATGGCGTGGGCCAGCTCGTAACACTCCTCCAGGGTCGAGGGCACGATGCTGCGAAAGTCCTGCTGTAGATCCCACGGGCAGCCGCTCTCGGGATCGCGCAGGCGCTGCATCACGCGCAGCAGATCGGCAACAGTGTACCTGGCTCGATCCATGCCGCCTCAGTCAGAAATCCGACGCACGGAGATCACGTTTTTCATACGGTCGATTCTCTCGAGGAGCTTCGACAGCGAAGCCAGCTCGGGCATCTCCATTTTCAAGCGCATGGAGGCGGTATTATCCTTGCGGTGGCTCTGTGTATTGATGGACAGGACATTGATGCGCGCGTTCGCCAGCAGCACCGTTATGTCCCGCAACAGTCCCTGCCGATCGTAGGCCTCGATCGCCACGTCCACCTCGTAGTTGCTGCCGGGTGCGTTCTCCCAGTCAACTGCAACCACCCGCTCCGGCGCCTTGTTCTTGAGATTGAGCAAACGGGCACAGTCGGCGCGGTGAATGCTCACGCCGCGCCCCTTGGTCACAAAGCCCTCGATCTCGTCACCCGGCAACGGCTTGCAGCAGCCCGCGATGTGCGACATCAGGTTGCCCAGACCATTGACAGCCACCAGGCCCGCGGTCTTTGCTTCCGGCCTGGTGGCCAGCCGCAGCTGCGGCTCGCGCGGCCCTTCGATCAGGTTCTGGGCGACAGTGAGGACTTGCGCAGAGGTTGTGTCACCTGCACCGACGGAGGCATACATGTCCTCGACCGAGTTGAAGGTGAGCTTGCGCGCGATCCGCTGGTAATCGACGCTGGTCAGGTTGAGGCGACGAAAGTCCTTCTCCAGCAGGTGCCGGCCCGCATCGACATTCTCCTCCCGGGCCTGGCTCCGGAACCAGTGCTGCACCTTGGCCCGGGCGCGGGAGGTGCGCAGGTAGCCGTGCCCGGACTGCAGCCAGTCGCGCCGCGGCATGGCCTGGTTGCTGGTGAGAATCTCCACTCGCTCGCCGGTCTGCAGCTCGTAGGTAAGCGGCACGATGGCGCCGTTTACCTTGGCGCCCCGGCAGCGATGGCCTATCTCGGTGTGAACATGGTAGGCGAAATCCAGCGGTGTCGCCCCCTGGGCGAGGTTGACGACGTCGCCGTCGGGCGTGAAGACGTAGACCCTGTCCTGGGCGACATCGAAGCTGAACTGTTCTACTACGTCGCGCGCATCGCCCGTTTCCTCGTGCCAGTCGAGCACCTGTCGCAGCCACGCGATCTTTTCCTCGTAGGTCGAGGCCATGGCACTGGCCGCATCCGAGCCCTTGTAACGCCAGTGAGCACACACGCCCAGCTCGGCCTCCTCGTGCATCTGCCGGGTGCGTATCTGCACCTCCAGCACCTTGCCCTCGGGGCCGATCACCGCCGTGTGCAGCGAGCGGTAACCGTTTTCCTTGGGGTTGGCGATATAG
This sequence comes from Halioglobus sp., assembly GCA_033722815.1. Lineage (GTDB taxonomy): Bacteria > Pseudomonadota > Gammaproteobacteria > Pseudomonadales > Halieaceae > Marimicrobium. The sequence continues at coordinate 161 of JAWVYG010000435.1, read as the reverse complement.
TCATCGAACTCGTTGGGGATATTGCGCCACAGGCCGTGCACAAGACCCAGTGTCGCGTAACAGTCCTGGACCTCGGGCACGAGTATGCGTACCGCGCGTACATCGTAGACCTGCGAGAAACCTATTCCCTTGCGCTGCATTTTGCGCCAGATACTGTAGAT
>JAWVYG010000434.1:0-3752 GCA_033722815.1 Halioglobus sp. | reverse complement strand
TCGAGCAGTCGGCGTTCACCTGTCACTTCAACTGGCTGCCGGGCTCCGTGGCTATCTGGGATAACCGCTGCACCTGGCACTACGCACAGAATGACTACCAGGGACAGTTTCGTCTCATGCACCGCATCACCTTTGCGGGATCACCGCTTGAGGGTGTGGCCTAGGCAATCTGCCCGGCCGCCTGGCTGGCACCCTCGCCGCGGGTCGCTATGGCGTCCATGATTTCACCATGGCGTGCCATGGTCAGCGGGTAGCGGGACGAGACGATTACGGTTGCGCAGAACAGTACAAACATGACGGGTCCCGATAGTACGGCCAGTTTGAAGATGGCATCCGCCGGCACTGATTCGGGCGATGCGCTCTGCGGAAAGGTGATGATATCCAGCCCGATCCCGGCGAAGAAGCTGCCCAGCCCGTAGCTGGCCTTGGTGGCGAAAGAGCGAGCGGCAAAAAACAGTCCTTCCTCGCGCCTGCTCGAATTCAGCTCATGCTCGTCGATTACGTCAGACAACATCGAGTCGAGCAGGATGATATAGCCGATGAAGAACACCTGGGAAATGCCGTTAACCGTAAACACGTAGGCAAACCGTTGCGAGGTATTCATCGCCTCGAGAATACCGCTGAAATACAGGACCTGTGGCGAGAAGGCAAACACCCCGCCGGTGACCACGCAGATGCCCAGCGCGATCTTCTTGTCGAAGCGGCGCGACAGCCATTGGGCGACCAGCGACGCGAACAGGATGCCGACCAGCACCGAGCTGGCCAGGCCCGCCAGATGTTCCGGCTGGAATTCGAAGACGTAGGTGGCCACGTATACCAACAGGGTCTGCACGGTGCCCGCCAGGGTGTTGAAGATCAGTACGGCGATAAACAGGACGCGAAAGGATCGCAGGTTCAAGGTGCGAAAAACATCGATAAACGCGAGCAGGGCATTACCGCCACCGTCATTGGCAGCCGGCTTGCGAAGCTTCGGGATGGCACTGCGGGTGCCAAATACGCTGATCAGCATTGCGGCGGTTCCCATGACTGCGCAGAAGATGCCGAAGTTCGGGTAGCTCGCAGGGTTGAGCATGCCGTTGGCGAACGCCTCCGTGGGCGGGAAGAACACCGCGAAGCCGATGACGCTGGTCAGCAGTACGCCGGCGTAGGTGAAGAACACCCGGTAGCCGATCAGGGAGGTGCGCCCATGGTAGTCCGTAGCCATTTCCGCGCCAAGCGACAGGTGCGGCACGAAAAAAAGCGTCAGCATGAGGCGCACCGTGATTGCGCCGCCGAGCATCCAGCTGAACAGCGCCATCTGGCCCAGTCCGTCCGGCGGGCTGAACAGTGCTACGATGGCAAGTCCAAAGGGTACCGATCCGGCCAGCATGAACGGGTGACGACGCCCCCAGCGGGAGTGAAAGCGATCCGACAGCTGTCCCACCATGGGGTCGGTGATCGCGTCCACCATTAGCGCCAGCAGTGCCGCCGTTCCCGCCAGGCTGCCGGACAGTCCCAGCACCTGGTTGTAATAGAAAAACAGGAAAGTGCTGAACGAAGCCTGCTTGACGCCATCCGACAACTGGCCGATGCCGTAGCTCAATTTTAGGGTGAGTTTCATGCCGGCGCCTCCGGGCTGCCCCGGCCCAGGTATTGCAGCGCGACATCGGCCCGCCCGGGGTCGAAGCAGCCGGCGCCCACGTGCTGTGAAAAACGTGCCGCAAAGCGGGCCCGGCCAAGTTCCGCGAACAACTCGAAGGGTCCAGCGTCCAGTGACATGCCGATCCGCCACGCCAGGTCGATGTCCGCGGGTTCTGCCACGTTACTGCCCGCGATGGCCAGCGCGCTGCCCAGCAGTGCCAGCTCCAGGGGCCGGTACAGGTCCTCGCGCTGCGGGCCGCCAGCGGCGAAACCGGGGGCCATGTAGGGCGCATCGGGATAGCAATAAAAACCGCGCCCGCTGCGCACGCCGAGGTCACCGCGGCGCACATACGGTTCCAGCAGGGACAGTACCCGCGGCCGCAACCCAGGGATCGGTCCCTCGTCCTCGCGGTGCTGCCAGCTGTCGTGGACCAGGCCGAGTCCGATCAGGTCGAGAATGCCAAAGGGGCCGGCTGGTGCTTGCCGCCGGCGCATCCAGCTGCGGTCGATTTCCTCACAGCTGCCGCGGCCTTCCAGCAACAGCAGTTTCGCCGTAGCGAGTACCGGTCCGAGCATCGCGTTGAGCAGGTAGCCGGGATACTCCCTGTTCAGCACCAGCGGAATGGCGCCGAGACTGGCGGCGTAGTCGCGCAGCGTATCGATGACCGAGGGTTTGGTGCGCGAGCAGCCGACGATGTCCATCAGCGGTGACGCCATGTAGGAGTGCAGCGCTGCAAAGCGCTCGCCATGGGACAGCCCCGCTTCGATCTCGGATGGCAGCAGGAAAGATGAATTGGTGGTGACAATCGTCTGCGGGGCACACAGTGCGTCCAGCTGTGAATGCACCTCGCGTTTGATGTCCAGCCGCTCGTAGACCGATTCGCTGACCAGGTCGACGCCGTCGACTGCCCTTGCCAGGTCGGGCTCCACGCTGAGGCGCGCCAGGGCCGCTGGAATGTCGGCTGCGCTGCATTGACCGCCGGCTACGAGCAGTTCCGCCGATTCTTCCAGCTGAGCGGGTGCCGCCTCGAGGCAGCGCGGGTCCACGTCGTACAGGGTGGCCGGATAACCTGCCAGGGCGGTACGGACGGCGTTGACCCGGCCCATGGCGCCGGCGCCGACAAAACAGACCCTGTGTATCGACATCTGTGTGCGCACCCGAGGCTAGCCGATGACCCGCGGCAGCCGTTGCGGCAGCACCAGGTTAGTGCTGCCGCGGGCCACCATCGCCGGCAGGTATTCCACTACCGGCAGGTCGGCCAGTGCGTTGACGATGTGAAATTGGGTTGGGTTCTGCTCCCAGGTTAGTCGATTCCATTGCAGCGCGCCCTGTCCCACCCGGGCCATCGACAGGGTGGTTTCCGATGGGAAGGTGGTGGGTTCGCTGACCCGGGCGCCACACCCCATGAGGTCGACCTGTGGCAGGTAGCGCCAGCCCATGGGATTGTCCCTACCGGCGTTCGCCGCCGCGTAGGCTGCCACCTCCTGCTCCGTGGGATCGCGCAGTTGGGACACCGAAAGTTCAAGGATTCTGTGCCCGAAATGGCTGGCGCTTGTTCGCCAGCAGTCGCCGTCCACACTGTGGTCTTCGATATCGGCGAAAACTTTCGGTATCCCCTGTAGTTCCCGCCCGGTGAGTATCGGGTCGGCCAGGTTCTCCCACATGACCAGGGTGTAAGTGCCGGCAAGTGTCTCTGTTTCGCCCCTGAACTCGACAGCGGCGTTGACGGCGACCAGGTTGTAGCCGTGGCCGGCAAGCCAGTCCACGTCCCTGTTGCGTGCATAGGTGACGGTGACAACAGCCTCTGCGGCGACTTCATAGGGGGAGGGCAGGTAGGCTGACAGCGCTTCCCGCTCAGTAAGGAAGGGGACGATCATCAGGCTGACGTCCCTGTATCGGCCACTGGAGCGCGGGGACACGGGGCGCTCGCCAAAGTGGGCCGGCATCATGTAGCGGCCCTCTGGATTGAATTCGAACACGGGCAAACTCCCTCGCATATTGTGTCTCGTGCCTGCAGCGGGAAATTCAGGTTACGGTCCCGCGTTAGTGCCCATCAAACCCGTGGCAGCATAGCAGGAACCGTTTGGGGGGGATGTCACCCAGGTGACTGGTCGTTATTCAAATGGCTGTA